>CAYXNM010000041.1:0-19162 GCA_964466385.1 uncultured Rhodobacter sp.
GCGCTGCCCTCATCGCTGCTCTGTTAAGGGTGCGAGGGACACGGTCTATCGAATCAATTGCGCTTGAAACCGGGCATCCACAAGTCGGTGATTGGTCGGGTTGGCATTACGGCTTGCCCCGATTTGCCGTGACACTTCAAACTTCGAACCCGAAAGGGTTCATGTTGCGCCGGGGTCAGACGGCAAAGTTGCCATCGACCGCGCAGGTGGCCGGTCAAGTCAACGCGGCGATGATGCGTTCTGGCGTCAGCGGCAATGTCGTCATTCTGGTGTTCAGGGCGTGGTTGACGGCATTGACGACCGCTGGTGCCACCGGAATGGTTGCCAGTTCACCGACGGCCTTGGCGCCGAACGGGCCCGTCGGTTCGGAATTCTCGATAAGCAGAATATCAACCGCGGGCATTTCCGGCGCATTGACAACGTGGTATTGGCTGAAGCTGTTGCCTTTCAGCGCACCGGTCTTCTGGTTGACATTGATATCTTCAAACAGCGCATATCCGATGCCCATCTGCACGCCACCGTGAATCTGGCCGTCAACCAACTGGCGGTTGATGGACCGGCCAAGGTCGTGGACGGCCAAATAGGCCTGCACCTTGACCATTCCGGTCAGGGTATCAACCTCGACCTCGGTGAAATGGGCGGCATAGGAACCGGGGTTGGTGGTGGCGCGGTAGGTTTCGGTCGCACTGAGAAGAACATCGCGACCCTCGGATTTCCGGGCCAGCGCTGCCAGTGAGACCTTGCGCGCCGGTGCACGCCGGCAGCCAATATGCCCATCCTTCAGGACAAGATCGCTGGTCGCGCAGTTGAGCTCCAACACGGCGGCGGCTTTGATCCGTTCCTTGAGTTTTTCGGCGGTGCGCCGCACGGCCTCACCCGCAATATAGGTCATCCGGCTGGCCCTTGTGCCCAGGTCATACGCGCAAATATCGCTGTCCACCGGGCTGAAAACGATATCGGTCGGGGCGACATCCAGCACCTCGGCGATGATCTGGGCCAGGGTGGTGTTGGACCCACAGCCAAGATCATGCAGCGCGCAGGTGAGGTCGAGCCGCTCGTCCGGGCGCAACGCCAAGGTGGCGGTGGTCGCCTCGTGATAGCCGGGAAAACATCCGTTGATGTGGGTGGCGCACGCCATGCCGACACCACGGACCAGACGCCCATTGCCGGCTTGCTGTCGCCAACGTCTGTCCCAGTCGAAACGATCAGCGCCCTGCTTCACGCAATCGCGAATGCGGGCATTGCCCACGCTCACCCCCATCACCGGATCAACCGCGTTGGGGTGGATCAGGTTTCTCAGGCGAAACGCCACCGGGTCCAGACCCAACCCCCGTGCGGTCTGGTCCAGGTTGATCTCGGATATTGCGTGGATTTGCGGCGAACCATAGCCCCGGTAGGCGCCGGAGGGAATTGTGTTGGTCAGGGTCGAGCGGCCGCGGAAACGCTGGCCTGCAATGTCATAAAGCCGGCACAGCCGTTGCGCCATTGACGACGGAAGAAAACCTCCGCCGGTCGCATAGGCCCCCGCATCAATCAGAACATCGGCGTCGCGCGCCAAAATGTGCCCGTCGTGACGCACCGCTGTGCGGATGGTGCCTTTGGCCCCCGCGCGCGTTCGTGTCGAGGTAAAGGTTTCGGTTCGGTTGAAGGATATGCCAACCGCCCGGCCCAGCACGATGGCAAAGTAGGCGCAAAGTGGGTCCAGAACCGGTTCCGCCTTGCCGCCAAAGGACCCGCCGATGGGTGACTTGACCACGCGAAGTCGCGCGGCGGGTATCCCCAGGGCGCGGGCCACAACCATTTGCACTGAAAACACGCTCTGGCAGGGCGACATTATCAGGATACGTCCGTCTGGTTCGGGAATGGCAACGCAGGTGTGGTTCTCCATGGCGCAGTGATGGGTGCGGGGCGTGGAGACCGTGGTTTCAACCACCAGATCGGCAACCGCGAACGCCCCGTCCGTATCGCCATAGTCAAAATGGGTTTCACTGGCCAAAATACGGTTTGCCGGACGCGCCCCGGCGGCCTGTGTGCTCCGGTCCGCCTCAAGCGCGCTGCTGGCATCGAAAAAGGCGGGCAATTCCTCGTATTCAACGGTGATCAGACTTGCAGCTTTCCGGGCGATTTCGGCAGTTTCTGCAACCACAGCGGCCAGCCTGTCCCCAACGTGGCGCACGACCTGCGGGAACATGTGTTCGTCTTCGGGCGCGTCCTGCCCCTCAAACCAGATCGTGCTGTTATAAATATTTTGCGGTGTATTGCCGTGATGAAATACCTCTATGACGCCCGGCACTTTTCTGGCCGCCGCCGTATCGACGCGAATGATCCTGCCATGCCCAACCGTGCTGAATGCCAGCCGCGCATGGGCCATTCCCTCGATCCGCGTATCGTCCAGAAAAGCCAGCCTGCCGCTGACTTTTTCATATCCGTCCAGAATCGGATGAGGCTTGGAGATATGTTTCATGCGATTTCCACCCGGGACGGTGGCCGGAAAAAGTCGCGACAAAAGAGCGCCCGCAAGAGATCGAGCCCCAGCCCGGTTATTGCGTGACGCTTGTAATACTGGGAATAGCGTCCGGGTATGGCGTTGTCGACGGCGGCAACCAGAGCATTCAGAAAGTCCTCGGCAAGAAGCTGATCAACCACGCGGTCCTTGAAAACCGCCTCCACTCCGGGCAATCGCAGGGGCAGCGGCCCGATCGCGCCGACGACAATGCGAATATCGCCGACTTTATTGCGCGTTCGGTCAAAACCGGCCACGATCGCCATGTTCAGGCGGGCGATGGTCAACACCTCGCGGACGCCAATCTTGCCAAAGGCACTTATCCGGTCGCCTGCGCCGCTCAGCGGCAGAACGATCCCGGTGATCAGGTCGCCGCTTTCAAGGCTGGTTTGCCCGCGTCCGATAACCACATCGTCAAAGGCACGGACCGCGATACGACCATCGCGGTGCAGGATCTCAATTTGCGCCTCAAGGCATTTGAGAACCGGCAGCAAATCACCGGCCGGAACCGCGCTGGCGACATTGCCACCCAAGGTCGCACGGTTGCGGATTTGAACCGAGCCGACCTGCGCGGCCGCCTGCGCCAGCAGCGGCAGGTTGTTTTGAATGCCCGCGTGACTGGCCAGAGTCGCCATCGTGCTTGCGGCGCCGATATGGATGGCAGCGTCGGACACGGTGACGAAGTCCAGCCCGGCAATCCCGGTAATATCGATGATCAGATCGGGCCAGGGCAAGTTTTCCTGCGCGATGATCAGGTCGGTTCCCCCGGCGATAAAGGCGACCTGCCCCGTAATCTGGCTGTTAAGGGCCGTCAATTCGACAAGGTTGCGCGGGCGGGCTGCGCGCACGGGCCCGGTCATTTCGAAGCCACGGACAACACTGCCTGGACAATGCTTTGAAAACCGGTGCAACGGCACAGGTTCCCGGCCAGCGCATGACGGATTTCTGCCTCATCCGGGCAGGGATTATGATTGAGAAGCCCCTGTGCGGCCAAAACCATACCAGGGGTGCAATACCCGCACTGCACCGCGCCTTTTTCCAAAAACGCCTGTTGCAACCGCGAAAGCCGTCCATCCGGGGTTTCCAGCCCCTCGACCGTCACGATCCGTTTGCCCTGCACCTGAAAGGCCAGCACAAGGCAGGAATTGACGGATTCACCGTCGATCAACACGGTACAAGCCCCGCATTCCCCTTCCAGACAGCCCTCTTTCAGCCCGGTAAGGCCAAGGGACTGGCGTAAGACACCAGATAATCTGTCACTGGCGGCGACCTTCAGAACGTGGTCCTGATTGTTCACGTGAAGCGTAATCTCTGTCGCGGTATCACTGACCCTTGGCAAAATGCGCAGGTCTTGGGGAACGTTTTTGTCGGGCATTTCGCCGATCCGGAAATGATGTGGTCACCTATCGCATTACCAAAAGATTATCATTTTGAAAAATGAGATTATCTAGGTATATGAAAAGAAAAACTTACTGAAAGGCAGTTTCGTGAAAAGCTCCCCCTCCCTGAAAGGATTGCAGGCGCTGGAAGTCGCGGCACGCACCGGAAGCTTTGCGGCGGCCGCGCGGGAACTTTCGGTATCACCCGCAGCCATCAGCCAGCTTATCCGCACGCTTGAAGAACAGGTCGGCAGCAAACTTTTTTATCGCATCAGTCGCGGCATTTCGCCAACCGAAGCGGGCCTTGAAATCCTGCCGCGGCTCAGCACTGCATTTGAAGAGCTGAAGGTGGTATCACATCGGATATCCGGTTCAGGGCACCGGTCGCGCCTGACCATCTCGGCCCCGCCATCGGTGGCATCCAGTTGGCTGCCGACACGGATCGCCGAGTTTTCCGCGCAGCACGACACGACAGATATTTTCCTGCGCGAAGACAACGACCCGGTTTCTTTTGAGCGCGACCGCATCGACGTCAGGTTTTCTTATGGGCGGTTCCATTATCAGACACACGCGACCGAAGAGATCGTGACGGATGCGGTTATTCCGGTCTGTGCGCCCGGCTTCCTGGCTCTCCGGGGGCCTTTCAATACTGCAAAGGACATCGGGAACTCCCCGCTGATCCACACCGACTGGGGACCTGCTGCGGCGACCTTTCCGGCGTGGCGAAACTGGTTTCAGGCCGCTGGTATCGACACGGATCAGTTGACCAGTCACGGGCTGGTGGCCAATTCCTCCATCATGGCAATAAACCTGGCCGCGGCCGGCCTTGGCGTTGCCCTTTGTCAGGGACTTCTTGCGCACGGCCCCATTGCCGATGGTCGTCTGGTAAGAGCCTTTCATCTGTCGCTTACGCAAAACCAACCCTATTGCCTGACAATCCCGCAACGAAGTTCCAACAGACCAGTTGTCAGGGTCTTCAGAAACTGGCTGGTTCAGGCCTGTGTCAAGTCGGTCAGTCCGCCGTCGGCAAACGCCTGACCGACAGCGCGGTTGTTCCGCGCAGTTGCAGATCGTGGCATTTCCGGCTTTTTTCGAATAACCGTCGCCCGGCCGGGCGCCTTGCCGCCAAAACCTGCCTGTCGGGGAAAAGGCGATGGTCGTGTTTCCTCAATGACCGAAGAAACCGATGTTTGGGTTCGGGGGTCTATTTTCTGCGAATTTTCAAGGCCGCGCGCGTACCAACCGAGGTCTTTTCGAAAGAGACCGACCCGCCGTGCTGACGTGCGATCGTCGAAACGATGGTCAGACCCAAGCCCACGCCCGGAACATAAACCGCGTTTTCGCCGCGCAGAAACGGTCCTGTCAGGGTGTTCAGGTCATCGGCCGAAAGGCTGGTCCCCTCGTCCTGGACAACCACCGTGGCCGACCCTGAATCCGCCCGCACCGAAACCAGCGCCCGGCGGCCGTATTTCAGCGAATTGTCAATCAGGTTCGAGATTGCGCGTTGCAGCGAAATCGGGCGCGCGTTCACCAGTATTCTGCGGATATCATCGTGTGGAAGCGAAAGATTGCCGCGACCGCCGCCGAAGACCGAGCGGCTCTTGTCTATTTCCGGCTGCTCGATTTCGAGCAAGACAACCGGTTTCCCGACATCCTCGTAATCCGCGACGATGGACTGAACCAGCGACGTCAGCGAAATCCGACGGACTTGCTCGGCGTTCATTTCCGACCTTGTATAGGTCAGCACGCTTTCAATCATACCGGTCATCCGGTCGATGTCCGCTTCGAGCTTGCTGCGCAGGCCTTCATCGTCAATCAGCGCCGAACGCAACCGCAGACGCGTTGCCGGTGTTCCCAGATCGTGGCTGACCCCGGACAGAACCAGCGCGCGCTTTTCCAAACGGTCGCGTTCCCAGGCCAGGTATTCATTCAGCGCGCCGATGATCTCGCGCAATTCCGTCGGACCCTCTTCAACAAAAGCGTCCTGTCCTCCCAGGCGTTCGTGAAGTTGCAACGACGCGGAAAACCGCGTGAACACCATCGATGTCTCGGCCACCTGCGACAGCAAAACGATCATGCCGATGATCACCATTGCCACCGCCAACAACCTGTTGTCCGGTGGTGCGGCGGAACAACCCCAAATCCGGGTGCCATCCACGCGCTGCCAGTTGGACCGATCAAACTGCGCAAAAACGACCGGCTCGCTGCAATAGCTTGCCAGCAGCCGCGCAAGGTTGCCAAGCCGTGCGGCGGAATTGCTGTGGGCGTCGGTCACGAGTTTTGCCACCGGATATTGCAGATCGGGCGATACGATCACTATCTGCAAACGCCCGCCCGTGGTCGTTCCGGTCGGATCGGTGATGATCGACATGGTCGTCACACGCGCAGGGGACGGCAGGCCCGCGAAGGTGGGCATACCTTCGCCGCCTGCGTCCGCCAAATGGTCCTCCACGAGCGGCTCAACCGCGATTCCCGGCGGCGGAGGGGCCCCCCGTTGCAAAGTTTCATAAAGGGCAAGGCCCGCCACATATGCCCGGTTCAGATGCACCTGCCAGGCGGTCTGCGACGCGGTCCATATCCATGTGGCCGCCATGCCGACCGCAAGCGCCCCCAGCACCCAGAATATGCCTCTGGACCTGAGACTTCTGAAAACGCGCAAGTCAGCCATCGCTCAGTTCGACATCCACGGAAAACACATACCCCACACCGCGTTCCGTGCGCAGGACATCCGGTTCTTTGGGGTTCTTTTCGATCTTTAAGCGGAGCCGCCCGACCAGAACATCGATGGCGCGACCTTCGGACACTTCCAAGGCATCCCCCGCATTGCGCGTTACATCCAGAGCATCGGCAATCTCTTCGCGGGTCAGCGGGATATGCGGGTTCGCCAGCAGCACTTTCAGCAATCCCGTCTCGCGCCTGGACAGCGCCACCTGAAAGCCGTCGGGGGCCAGCACGATGTCTTTCTTTCCGTCATAAATCCAGCCGCCAAAAGAATAGACCGAAGTGTTGCGCCGATAGGCAAGCGAGGCCGACCGCCGGCCCCGCCGGAGGACCGCCCGCACCCGGGCCAGCAGCAGATCGGGATTGAATGGCTTGCCAACGTAGTCATCCGCCCCGACCTCGTACCCCGCCATTCGCTGATGATCGGCCGACAGGGCCGAAACCAAAATGATCGGCACATCACGGTTTTCACGAAGATGGCTGCATATCTCCACGCCGCTTTCATCGCCCAGCATCACATCAAGCAGAATAAGATCGACCCTGCCGCCTTCAAGATGCCGTTCGATGTCGGCACGGTTGGCCGCCGTCATTACCATGAACCCGGCCTTGCGCAGGAACTCGGTCATCATCCGGCGCATTTCGGCGTCGTCGTCAACGACCATGAGGCGGGGAATCGACATCTCGGGGGTCCTTTGTACCTCAGCAGGCAGGCAAAACTTTGTAACACTGTGCAACAAAAGCAAGGGAATGGTAACAGTGTGTAACAGACATTGCGGATTTCCCGGATTTGGCGCGAATATTACCCGGCAGACGGTTGAAACGGGAAGCGCAGCAGGTCGAGGATGGCGCGCGTCGCAAGATCTGCGGTTGCATATGGGAGGATACAATGTTTCTGAAAACCACACTGGCGGCCTCGACGGCCGTGTTCTTAATGACGAATTCAGCGGCGCTGGCCGGGCCCGAGGCCGAAGTCCTGCATTGGTGGACATCTGGCGGAGAGGCCAAGTCGGTCGCCGTTCTGCAAAAGGAGTTCGCCGACAACGGCGGCACTTGGACGGATATGCCGGTCGCAGGCGGCGGTGGCGACGCCGCAATGACCGCGCTGCGCGCACGCGTTCTGTCGGGCAACGCGCCGACGGCCGTTCAGTTGAAAGGCCCTGCCATTCAGGAATGGTATGAAGAAGGCGTTCTGGCCGACATCTCGGCCGTTGCCGAAGCGGAAGGCTGGGCCGACGTTCTGCCGGCATCGATTGCCGGCCACATGAAATGCGACGGCACATGGTGCGCCGCGCCGGTAAACGTTCATCGTGTCGACTGGATATGGGCCAATGCCGATGTTCTGGCAGCCAACGGTATCGCGCTGCCGACAACCTGGGATGAATTCAACGCCGCCGCCGACAAACTGCTGGCCGCCGGCATCACGCCGCTGGCGCATGGCGGTCAGGCCTGGCAGGATGCAACCGTGTTCGAGGCAGTTGCCCTGGGCATTCTGGGACCGGATGGGTTCCGCAAGGCGTTTGTCGAGCTTGACAAGGATACGCTGACATCGGACGCAATGATCGCCACATTTGACCAGATGCGCAAGATGCGCGGTTATGTCGACCCCAACTTCTCGGGGCGCGACTGGAACCTGGCGACGGCCATGGTGATGAACGGCGAAGCGGCGTTTCAGATCATGGGGGACTGGGCCAAGGGTGAATTCATGGCCGCGGGCAAGGTTCCGGGCAAGGATTTCCTGTGTATCTCGACGCCGGGCGAAGGTTTCCTTTACAATGTCGACAGCTTTGCAATGTTCAAGGTCAAAGGCGACGACAAAGCTGCCGGTCAGCAATTGCTGGCCAAGCTGATTGTCGGCAAGAACTTTCAAAAGGTGTTCAACCTCAACAAAGGATCGATCCCTGCGCGGACCGACGTATCGCTGGACGCATTCGACAGCTGCGCCCATTTGTCTGCCAAAGACATGGCGGCCAGCAGCGCGGGCGGTTCCCTGTTGCCCAGCTATGCCCACGGCATGGCGCTGCGCGGGGCGCAGTCCGGCGCGATCACAGACGTTGTGACGGCGCATTTCAATTCGGACATGTCGTCAGCCGACGCAGTCAAGATGCTTGCTCAGGCTGTAGCCAACAGCATGTAACAAAAAGACCTTCCTCCGGGGGACCGCGCGTTCCCCGGAGGAGGGAGCTTCTGCGGAGGGGGTGTCATGTCGGAATGGTTGGAACGCCACGTCCCCAAGATGGTGCTTGCACCGTCTTTCGTGGCCATTCTGTTTTTCGTTTACGGCTTTATCATCTGGACCGGTTGGGTTTCGCTGACCCGCTCTCGTCTGTTGCCGAAATACGATATTGTCGGTTTCATTCAATACGACCGCCTGTTTCAGTCGCCGCGCTGGGATACGGCGATGAACAATCTTTTCATATTTGGTGCCCTTTTCATCGTCATTTCGATGGCTCTGGGCCTGCTGCTGGCCATCCTTCTCGATCAGAAAATCCGCACCGAAGGTGCGTTGCGCACCATCTATCTTTACCCGATGGCGTTGTCGCTGATCGTCACGGGAACCGCCTGGAAATGGATTCTGAATCCGGGCCTTGGCATAGAATCGGTTGTCCGGGGCTGGGGGTTTGAAAACTTCAAATTCGACTGGCTGGTGAACCCGGACTTTGCGATTTACACGGTCGTCATCGCCGGTGTCTGGCAGGCGTCGGGCTTTGTCATGGCGTTGTTTCTTGCAGGGCTCAGGTCCGTGGACGAGGAAATCATCAAGGCCGCGCAGGTCGACGGCATTCCCACGGTCCGGATTTATTCCGCGATCATCATCCCCTCGATGGCGCCGATATTCCTGTCTGCCTTCATCGTGCTGGCGCATCTGGCGATCAAGAGCTTCGATCTTGTCATCGCCCTGACGGGCGGTGGCCCGGGCTATGCGACCGATCTTCCGGCGACCTATATGTATGCTCTGGCGTTTTCACGCGGCGACATCGGGCAGGCGGCCAGTTCGGCCATGGTCATGATGATGGTCGTTTTCGCCATTGTGGTGCCGTATCTTTATTCGGAACTGAGGACGAGAAGTGACTGACCTTGCGTCCAAAACCTATGTCGTTTCCCCGGAACGAAAAGGAAGAACGGGTCGGATCGCCCTGCGCTGGGCGCTTTTTTTCGTGCTTGGTCTGTTTGCGCTCTACTACCTGATGCCGTTGTTCGTGATGGTTACCACGTCATTGAAATCGCTTGAGGAAATTCGCACGGGCAGTCTTGTATCGTTGCCGCGCGAGATCACGTTCGATGCCTGGAAAACCGCTTGGAGCGGGGCCTGTACCGGCATTCAGTGTGAAGGCCTGAAACCCTTTTTCTGGAACTCGATACAATTGGCAGTGCCCGCCGTGGCCCTGTCGACCCTGTTTGGCGCGCTCAACGGTTATGTGATCGCCCAATGGCGGTTTCGCGGCGCCAACCTGATCTTTTCGCTAATGCTGTTTGGTTGTTTCATCCCGTTTCAGGTCGTCCTGTTGCCAATGGCGCGCGTGTTGGGGCTGATGGGGTTGGCGGGCACTATTCCCGGCCTGATCTTTGTCCACGTCGTTTACGGGCTTGGTTTTACCACGCTGTTTTTCCGCAACTATTACGTGTCGGTTCCAAACGAACTGGTGAAGGCCGCCAAGGTCGATGGTGCGGGTTTTTTCCGCATTTTCTGGTCGATCTTTCTGCCGCTCAGCCTGCCGATTGTCGTTGTGACCGTGATCTGGCAATTCACCCAGATATGGAATGATTTCCTGTTTGGCGTGTCATTCAGCCAGGCGGGCACCCAACCGGTGACCGTGGCGCTGAACAATATCGTGAATTCGACAACCGGCGTCAAAGAATACAATGTCGATATGGCCGCCGCGATCATCGCAGCCCTGCCCACGCTGATCGTCTATGTCGTTGCCGGCAAGTATTTCATCCGCGGTCTGACCGCGGGATCTGTCAAAGGATAAACCAATGCCTCCGATCCTTGAAGTGAAGAACCTCGCGAAGAACTACGGGCAGATAGAGATTCTGAAAGACATCAATGTCTCGATCGATCCGGGTGATTTTCTGGTTCTTGTGGGCCCGTCCGGTTGCGGGAAATCCACGCTGTTGAACTGTATCGCGGGGCTGGAGCCGATCACCGACGGGGAATTGTATATCGGCGGGCGCAACATGACCGATGTGTCGCCCAAGGATCGCGACATTGCGATGGTGTTCCAGTCCTATGCGCTATATCCCACGATGACGGTCGCCAGGAACATAACGTTTGGCATGAAAGTCCGTGGCGTCGATCCGGCCACGCAAAAGGCGAAACTGGCCGAGGTTTCGCGCCAATTGCAGATCGAATCCCTGCTGAATCGACGTCCGGGCCAGTTGTCCGGCGGGCAGCGCCAGCGGGTTGCAATGGGTCGTGCACTTGTGCGCGATCCCAAGCTGTTTTTGTTTGACGAACCCTTGTCGAACCTTGACGCCAAGCTCCGGGTGGAAATGCGGACCGAGATCAAGCGGCTGCATCACGATCTTGGGGCCTCGATGGTCTATGTCACCCATGATCAGATCGAGGCAATGACGCTTGCCACGAAAATCGTGGTCCTGAAAAACGGCGTGGTCCAGCAGATCGGCACCCCGGCTGGGATATATAACCGCCCGAAGAACCTGTTTGTTGCTGACTTTATGGGGTCGCCTGCGATGAATCTGATTCCGGCCAAGACGCGCAGGAACGGTGCTGGCACCATGATCGAGATTGCGCGCGACAGCGGCGGGCCGCTGGTATTGACCGACACCGCCGGCCCCGATCTGCCCGAGGACGTGATCGTGGGCTTGCGCCCGGAAGACATCGCCGAGGCCGGTTTTCGCAAGGGTCGGCAGATCCAGACGGCTGAATGTCTGGTGGATATCGTTGAACCGGCGGGGGCAGATACATTCGTGGTTTCGGTCTTGGGCGGCAAGGAAGTCACCGCGCGCCTGCATGCCGAAACGCAAGCAAGTCCCGGTCAGGTGCTGGAATTTGCGTTCGATCTGGGCAAAGTGTCATATTTCGCACCGGAGACCGGCCAGCGTCTGGACTGATGCCGGAAAAAATACGCAGGGGTGATCCATGACAATTCTCGTCGCCGACGTCGGAGGTACGAATTCCCGGCTTGCGGTCGCTTCGCACGGCAAGCTGGATGTCACGACCATCCGCCGGTTCAGAAACGCCGACCACCGATCCATTTATCATGTCATCGAGGATTTCAGGCAACATCAGCACGTGCCAGCCATCACGGCCTGCACGGTCGCTATGGCCGGTCCGGTGACGGCGCAACGCGCAAAACTGACCAATGTCGATTGGGAAATCACCGCGACCGGCCTGCGAGAGGCAACCTCGTGCCGGCATGTCTTGCTGATGAACGATCTGACGGCGCTGGGATACGCGCTGGGGCATCTTCCCGCGACCGGTCTTGAGGCGATTTCCGAAACCACGCCGGATGGGCCGCAGAACGGCCAGTTCCTGGTCGCGGGTCTTGGCACCGGTTTCAATGTCTGCCCGGTCAAGATGACGGAAAACGGTCATGCTGTTTGCGTGGAGGCCGAGTTTGGTCACGTTGCGCCACCGCTCGGCGTGCTGCGTCGCCTTGAAATCCGCTTTCCGGGCGAAACGTTTCGGTTCGCGTCCGTCGAGGATTGTTTCTCGGGCCGGGGCCTGTCGCAGCTTCACGCCCTGATGGCGCAGGACGCGCCCATCGATGCTGCGACCATTTTTGCCAATCACGCTTTGGCACGGGATCGGAACGCCACGGCAGCACTTGAACTGCTGGCCGAACTGCTTGGCGTTTTGGCGCGTGAAATGGTGTTGCAATATCTGCCGCTGAATGGGCTTTATTTCGCGGGCAGCGTCGCGCGTGGCGTGTTTGATGCAGGCTTTGCCCCGGTCTTCCGTCAGAGCTTTGCCGATTTTGGGCGATTTGCGCCGCAGCTTGGGCACGTACCGGTTTCGGTGATAAAAGACGACGCCGCCGCCCTGATCGGATGCGTCGCCGCATCCGGCGGCGGTTGACTCCAATCCGGCGCACTGGCTGGGTTGGTAATCTCTGTAACCAGGCGTTCCCGTGGTCCGTCCCGAACCCACCCCGTGCGGTGATAATGGCGAAGGACAATCGCGCGATTGTACAAAGGGATCCGGCTCGACGCTGTCCGTGCTTCTGATCAATCAACTCGTGTTTATGCAATGTTGGCCGGATTTCATGAAGCCGGAAGGCGATCCCGGTTTTGGGAAGTCATTTCTCGCCATGCAACCGGCTCTACAGGTCAGCATTGGTGGGGAGCTTTCTGACGGACAAATAGCTGGTCGCGGGCGGGTGCAATACCTCGTTGCCGAAGACGATGCGGGCGCATATTTCACGGCAGAGCTTTAATGGGCGGAATTTTGCATCAATGTCCTGTCAGAAAGGCTAAAGCCCTGTCTTTGCGATCATGTCGAGACGCCAGTTAAAACATGATAGCCGTCCCTCCCGTCAAGTCTTGTCGCGGCAAAGATATTGAATATTCTCACCGTTCTTGCGATGGTACGGGTGAAAGTGCTTGGGTTTGAGATTTGAGCAGCGTGAAGAATTAAGAAAATAGGTGGCAATTCGAGCAGCTTTACGAACGCATTCTGCGGGAGGAAATGCCGTGTCAAAAAGCTACATCTGTGCGCTGCTTGCCAAATCTATCGCCTGGCTCGCCATTTTTTCACTCAGTACGAACGGCATGTTCCCTGGCGCAGCGCAGGCGCAGTCAAACCTTAGAGTTGATCTCGCAGAATCGATTGAGGCATTATCTGGAACCTCCGATCCTTGGGTTGAATTATTCAAAGACCCGACGATTGATACTTCACCTGACGGTTTGGTGAATTGGGTCCATAGCAATACCAGGCTGGTTTCTTACGCAGGTGTATTGCGTGGCCCTGATGGCGTTCTTGCCGACGGGTTCGCAAACAGTGCCGACCGTGCGGTTTTGCTGGCAGAGTTATTGCGTCTGGCGGGGTATTCACCTGTAATCGCTATCGGTAAATCACAACGAACATTTGGGATCAATGAATACGGCGGTGAAAATTATGAGGAGAAGGGGTACGAGAGCCTTCGTCTGGTTGCCAAAGACGCACCCGGTGTACTTTCCCGGGAACAGGAAGCCAGTCATTTCGCTGCCCTGAAACGTGCAGAAGCGGCGGTTGAAGCTCAGGTTAAGTTCCTTGAAAACTATGTTTCCGCTAATTCCACGTTAGCCTCGGAACGATCGCAAGACCAATGGTGGGTGCGGATCAAGGTTGAAGGAGCGGTCATCAACCTCAACCCGTCAGGGCCGGTTTCTGACATTCCGCAGCCAGACCGACTCTTGGAAATTGATGGTGCGCGACCCGTAATAGAAAGTCTGCCCGACGATGTTTTCCACAAGCTGGAAATCGCACTGTTCATCGACGGACTTGACGCGAACGGCAAACCAACTTTGGCCGTGCCATTGCGTGAGACAATTGTCCCTGCGAAGTTGCGGAACGCACCAGTGCAATTGTCGATTGTACCAGATCGCGAAGCATTGGCTGGTGTGGTTGGTAAAGGTAAAGAAGCGCGGGCAGCATTTGGCGCGATCAAAAGTTGGCAACCTTTGCTACAGATTGGATCGCGTGTCATTCAGGGTGAGCGTTTTGGAACCGCAGGCACGACACTCGCCGCCGCTGCCACGACTGGTGGTGGTCTGGGTGCCGTGTTTACGGCGGTAACCGATGCGATTACCAACCCTGAAGGTGGTGTCTTAACCGGCGTTTGGGTGGACTACACAATTCAATCCCCGGGTCGAACGGCCGTTCCTGTGCGCCGGTGGCTTTACGATGCCATCGGGCCGTCCAGGCGCGCAATTGGTGAATTGGGGCCGTCGCCGCGAATTGACGAACCCGCGCGCGTTAAGCGTGCGGAGGCCTTGTCGGACATGATCCGCATTCTGCCACAAGTGGCTTGGACCGATCCGGTTGCCTTGCGGCGCGGGCGTGTGGCGTCAATATCCGATGCTCTTCCGGCTTTGGATGCAGTCGCGCAGGGGCAGCTGATAGAAGATGGCGTGCTTGCACCGGCCATTACCGGTGGACCGCAACTTCTTGCGCTGGCGCGGCATGAGATTTCGCCTGTTCGCGACGCGGTATATATCGGCTCGATCAATGTTCTAACCGAACATACAAGGCTCAGGTTTTCTGAGGAAGGAGCCCTAATTGCGCTGCGGTCCATGGATATTGTGGCCAATTTCGTCTCCGCTTTACCGGGAGGACGGATTTCCGAGCAAAAACTGAGAATGACTCAAGGAGTTGCCGACACATTGGCCGAAACTTTGGTTTTGGCAGATGACAACGCTGTCGATAATGCAGCGGCTTTGTTGCTGATCCCTGGGCCAAATGATCCTTTCTGGCAGCGTGGCGACAGTGCAAAGATCGGTGACCTGCCGGTGGATATGCATGTGCTACTTGATGATGCCCAAGAGCGTGGGTTTGTCGTTATTGCCCCGAGTGCACCGTTCATGCGTGCAGGAAAAGAGAACCTCGCGTGGTGGCGTGTCGATCCCGTGACGGGCGAAACCCTGGGGTTGGATCGCAATGGTTGGGGGGCCACATCGACTGAATATATACTCGTTACAGTCGCGATAACAATTTGCGCCGCAGTTATGCTGACATCAGCTTTTCTTGGCTTCGCAAAGGAATGGACCGCCCAAACGTTTGATGGCATTTGTGCAGACGCTAATCCATCTGACGGCGCAAGTTATGATGACACGGGAGAGGCAGACGACCAAGCCGACGATGATGATACTCCAAAAGAAGCGTCCGAAGACTCGTCAGGGGATAAAGAGGGAGATCAGAAAGACAAGGCTGATAACTCGCGTAAAGCAGCAGAAGCGTCCCAGCCGGACGACGGCGGCTCGACCGCGAGCGACGAAGCTGAAACAGCTTCCCCTGACGCTGAAGCAGCCAACCAGGCACCAGCATCAGAAACAGGGTCCGGGGACACATCGCGATCGGCAGGTATCACCTCTGGTTCAACCGCAAGTAACAGTTCGGTGCCGTCGGGCCCGAAACTGCGTATCGTCGGTACTCTCATCGGTGCGGGTGGAACAGAGGCAACACCAGAACCGCTAAAAGCTGATCCACCAGAGCACAAAGTTCCAAAAGCACTTTTGGAAATGGATTCAATCGGGGGAATTGCAAGCGACGGATCCGATGTGCCCGAGACCGATCCGGCAGCCTCCAACGATGGCAATTCAAACTCTGTCAAATCCGCCCTGCTATTTCCAGATCGCTATGGTGAGGGATCGGGACCTGACAAGGATGCAGACACCCCCGGCGTGAAACTGGGGATTTCTTATGGTTTCTGATCTCCGATTGTCATCCCTGTTTTTCTGCCTGGCTTTGATGCTCACATGTCTTCCGCAGGCGCAGGCGCAAACCGTCGGCGTTCGGCCAGTCGCCAACGCTGATATTCCGCAAACCTTTGGCCTAGGTGCAAATATCGCTCTCAATGCTTTGGGTGGTAAAGTCTTGGCAAGCGTCACTGACGAGAGTTACTACGAGGCTGCCGATCTGATCGACGGCATGATCGCGGATGAGACAGGTTCGCTGAACACTTCGTTTGGTTGGAGCGCCAATGCCACGGACGCGCCCGTCGATCTGGTCTTCGCCTTTCACAAAGACAGAGTAGCAAGGATTGCAGGACTGGCAATTACCCCATGGCGGTTTGAAAATGCTGTTCCGACAAAAATTGAAATCTACGCATCTGAAACCGGATTGGATGGATCATGGAGCCGGGTGGGTGGGCAATTTGGGTTGAAGAGGCATCTTGGCAGGCAAGCGTTTGCGTTTTCTGAACCCGTCGCGGCCAAAGTTCTGTGGCTGCGTTTGTTTGAAAACGGTGGCTCTTCAGCCTATCACATTGGGGAAGTGGAAGTCTTTGAGACAGCAGAGACTTCGATCCTGGGCGATCTGGACATTGATCTCGCCCGACCAGCACTGGGAGGCAGTCTGGTACGGCCACCGCGTGGTGACAGGCCGGCGGGTGGTGCGATAGACGGTGATCCCGTGTCCGGTTATTCGACCACTTATCCTGCCGATTATGTCATCTTTACTCATGCATTTCGCGACGGTGCCGAAGCTAAGATCAGCGCCATCCGGATGCGTGAAATTCCGAATAGCGCGGTTCCGTCACCAATCAGAGTGAAAGTGGAATATTCAAGCGGCCTTAATCCCGCGGGTGATTTTGAAATCTTCGGTGAGATTGATATTCCGTGGTCGGACGGCGTTGCAGAAATCCCGATTACGCCCAATGTCAAAGCAAGGTTCTTGCGTTTGACCTATTTTTCCGCTGAGGGTGGGCGTGGGCTGGCGCTCGCCGCGTCTGAGGTTATCGAGGCAAAGACTGAAGGCTATGCTTCAGTACCGGCGGCCCTGCGTGCAAAAGATAATCCTGCTGCCAGATTGGCCGACAGTTCAGCACATATTCTTGAGGCGCAGCCCGATGATACGGCTGACAGTGCGCGATTGCTGGCGCTGGATTCTTTGACGGAACAAGAATTATGGCCATCAACAGATGTCGACTATCTGCGTGTCGGTGAAGCGCCTGAGCGAACACGGCTTAGTCTAAGCGTACAATTGTCGGCGGGTTCCCAGCCTGACGTTTCTTTGCTGCACGTTGAAGGAGAGAGTGAAAGTATTACTGTCGGTTCCACGGTAAACGTCAAAGAAGGCGACATTCTGCGCGTTAGCCGACCTTCTGCCGCCAGCAGCGTTCTGTTGATTGACGATAGCGGCTCGATGGAAGGTACGCGTGGTGCCGTGGTGCAGGCTGTGCGAGGTTTCTTTAAGAGCCGTCTGCCCCACGAAGAGACCGCAGTCATTCGGTTTTCAGCAGAAGTTGCCGTTTTGTCGGATTTTTCTTCGGATGCCGAAGAACTTTTGACGGCGGTCAATGGGCAGTTGGAACAGGCAGGCGGCACCGCGCTTTATGATGGCATCATGGCAGCGCTTGACATGCTTGAAGGCAAGCGAGGCGACCGGGCCATAGTGTTGTTGTCAGATGGCGCAAACTCGGCAGGCGAGGCGGATTTGCAGGCGGTCTGGGACCGCCTTACAGCAAGCGGGGTGCGGCTTTATGCAGTTGGTCTGGGCAGCGGACTGGATTATCATGGGAGCGCAATTGGCCTTGCCGCGACCCCGTGGCGTGCGCTGCAATTTTTTACTGGTGCCACATCCGGTCAAGCGATGAGGGCACCGACCGCCGACTCCCTGAAACGGATATATGAGCAAATTTCGGCCGATTTGCGGGCCCCAAGCAAATATAGCGTGGCGCTGGCGGCCCAGCAGATAAAACTCGGAGAGCTTTTGGTCGAGTATACAGGTGGAATTCTTCTTGATGCCAATGCGCCTGTTGTCGAGATCATTTTTGACGCTTCCGGGTCAATGAGAGACCGCAAGCGAAAAATAGATGGCAGATTGAAAATTGATGTCGCCAAGGAGGTGACGAAGGCCCTGATCGACAGTTTACCTGACGGGACAGAAGTTGGTCTCAGGGTTTTTGGGCACCGGATCCAGGAGGGCGACGAATATGATTGTGTGGACATCGAGCTGATTGTTCCGCACGGACCTCTTGACCGGCAAGAATTTTCAAGAGCGGTTGACAGTATTCGCGCCTTGGGAACCACTCCGATTTACAATTCTTTACTGATTTCACTCGGAGATATGCGCGACTTGGGTCCTGGACCAAAGAAAGTCCTGCTGATCACGGACGGCAAAGAGGAATGTCAGGAGCCCGGAGACGTCGTGGCGCTGGCTAAAGGGTTTGAGGCCTTCGGTGTCGATTTACAGCTGGACGTTGTTGGCTTTGCGCTGGCCGATGAGGCGACCAAGGCCATCTTAAACGAGGCAGCCGTTGCTACAGGCGGTGTTTTTACGGACGCTCAAGATGCGTCCTCGTTGGCGGAAGGGTTGCGGCAATCCTTTCATTCAGCAAGAATCGCGGCGCGGGGGGCAACCGGTGAAACATATTTTGGCGAAGTTGGTGGAACGCCAATGTTACTGGAAAGCGGTGCCTATGAAGTTGACGTTCTAATCCCAAATGGTCCGTTGACGATTAACAATGTCGATATACTGGAGGGCGAAAGACTGAACATTGTGCTCAGTCGTGACGGTTCTGGGCATTTCGGACTTGTCAGTAGCCGAGAAAAAGCACGCGGTCAGTAAATGGGAAAATGGCTTGTTTCTCTGACCCTTGTCTTTTGATGCGTACAAGGTTGAATTTGACCTGACAAACGCCGCCTGAAAATCGGTTACTGTCGGATCAAGTCTGAACTCCTGCACTTTAAAGACGTTCTTGCCGCGCTGTGGTCTCTCCACTCAGGGCTGCCGGCTCAATCGCGTGACGGGCTCTCGCGCTACCCGAGTGATCCCCGGGGTCATTCAGCCGCGCACCGCACAACCGCAATACAACCATCCCGCTTAGAAAAATATGAGGGAATTTGGTAGCGGGAGAGGGACTTGAACCCCCGACACGCGGATTATGATTCCGCTGCT
>CAYXNM010000042.1:0-19028 GCA_964466385.1 uncultured Rhodobacter sp.
AAAAGGGTCAACGAAAATGGCCGTTGGTATGAAACGCACGCAGCGAACGCTCAACGCGACAGGAGCGTGGCGGACACCGGCGCCAGGGACACGGTCGACGCCTTGGCGCTGAGCGCCCAGCTGAACAACGCCGTCACGGTTTCAGGATATGTCCGCCCCAGAACGATGATCTGGCCGACCTTGCCAGCCTCAAGTGCCGCACGATCGAGATAGCGTTTGATGACGGTACCGGATTCACGCTCGGCATCCAGAACCCGGTAAACCACATCCGATTTCAAGCCGCTTCGCCGTGCCGCCTTGTCAACCGTGTTGAGGCCGATGTCATAGGTCACGAGCCCATGCCCGGTCTTTCCAAGCGCCATGATGACCTGGCTGGCGAGTTTCGGCGTCCGCTGGATATCGGCAGCGGTTGCATCAATCAGACCGACGGCTTCCGGTAAGACCGAAAATATGCCGCCCAGGGCGGTTTCGATATCGGCGGGGCTTTCCGCGGCTTCCAGTTTTTGCGCGCCGGACGGGGCCAGCGCCAACACTTCGAACCCTTTGGTGGCATAGCTTTTGGCCAGGGCCGTCGACCCTTGAGAACCGGACTCCAATGCGAACGTGACGGGAAAG
The DNA here is from genome assembly GCA_964466385.1 of uncultured Rhodobacter sp. GTDB lineage: Bacteria > Pseudomonadota > Alphaproteobacteria > Rhodobacterales > Rhodobacteraceae > UBA5972. Next base: position 616 of record CAYXNM010000042.1, read on the forward strand.
GTAAAGGTGCGTAACAGTTCGGGATCCAGCCCGTCCTCGCCTGCATCCACCAGAATGATCGACAACAATGGCCGGGCCTCGGGGTTTTCAAAAACCACCTTGTTGCGAACCAGCGCCGCGGTCGAGCCGTCACTGATCCCGTTGATGATGGGCGTCGTGATCACGGTGTCAGAAGCGGGCGTTCCGCCGTCACCACTGAGGCCGGGCAAGGCCGGTGGCGGGCTGACTTCGGCAGTGGGCGTTTGCGCTGCTTCGGGTTCGCTCAGCGGCACTTCGGCAACCGGATTGTCGATTTCCGGCATGGGCACCCCCAACGCAGGCGGGGCCGTGGTCAGGGCCGGACTTTCCGGTGTTTCCGCTGGCGGGGTGACCATGGCAATCTGGTCCTCGACATCCGGGGCGATGGTGGGGGATGCGACCTCGCCAAGCGCCGTGGGCGCGGTCGGGCTGGCCGTGTCGGCAGCGGGTATTTCGGGGCTTTCCACGCTGATTTCGGGCTTTTGGGCCTCCTCTGTCACGACGGTCTGGTCAGTGACCGGCAAAACCGGATTGGTGTCCTTTCGCTCGGCATTGAAACCCGACCCTGCCGGTGTGGACAGGTCCACCTGCGATTTCGTCCCCGGATCGTGTGACGGCAGCGGCAAGGCCACCGAAACCGCCCCCGCGCCCAGAAGGGAAACGAGCACACCTTTGACAAATCCAGCGCCAAATCCGCCACTCATGGGTTGCCTCCCAACATTATTCCGCCCGCCTGCTCTTGACCAACTGTCGCGGCTGAGTGATTTATAGCGCGAAAATGGCGGGTGTTCACCCTAAATCCGCAACACTGGGAACAAAGACGCGAAATGCTGCTGTTGATTGACAATTACGACAGTTTCACATGGAACCTGGTCCATTATCTGGGCGAGCTTGGGGCGACCGTGAAGGTCGTGCGCAACGACGAAATCAGCGTGGATGAGGCGCTGGTGCTGAAACCGTCGGGCATCATGCTGTCGCCCGGACCGTGCGACCCGGATCAGGCGGGGATCTGCCTTGAGATGACAAAAGCCGCGGCGCAGGCGAAAATTCCGCTGATCGGCGTTTGCCTTGGCCATCAGACCATCGGGCAGGCCTTTGGCGGCAAGGTCGTGCGCTGTGACGAGATCATGCATGGCAAGATGGGAACGATGCACCATGGGGGGACGTCGCTGTTCGCCGGGCTGCCCTCGCCCTTTCAGGCAACACGGTATCACTCGCTGGTGGTCGAACGGGCGTCATTGCCCGACTGCCTGGAGGTGACCGCCTGGCTTGAAAACGGGACCATCATGGGCCTGAAACACTGTGACCTGCCCATTCACGGCGTGCAGTTTCACCCCGAAAGCATCGCCTCTGAACACGGCCACAAGATGCTGGGAAATTTCTTGCAAGAGATAAGAGAACCCGCATGAGCGACACCTTACGCCCTCTGATCGGCATCGCTGCCGAGCGCCCCCTGACCCGCGCCGAAGCGGAAACCGCCTTTGCTCAGATCATGGCGGGCGAAGCTACGCCATCGCAAATCGGCGGCCTCTTGATGGCCCTGCGCACACGTGGCGAGACGGTGCAGGAATATGCCGCTGCCGCCAGTGTGATGCGCGCGAAATGCAACAGCGTTTCGGCGCCAGAGGGGGCCATGGACATCGTCGGGACCGGCGGGGACGGAAAAGGCACGCTCAACATCTCGACCGCGACGGCCTTTGTGGTTGCGGGCGCAGGCGTCGTGGTGGCCAAGCACGGCAATCGCAACTTGTCGTCAAAATCGGGCGCTGCAGACGCGCTAGGCGCCCTTGGCATCAACGTCATGGTCGGCCCGGACGTGGTTGAACGCGCGCTTTCAGAAATCGGCATCGGGTTCATGATGGCCCCCATGCACCATCCCGCAATCCGGCACGTCATGCCCTCGCGTCAGGAATTGGGGACGCGGACCATCTTCAACATTCTCGGCCCGCTCACCAATCCCGCAGGCGTCAAACGCCAGCTGACCGGGGCGTTTTCACGCGACGTCATCCGGTCCATGGCTGAAACGCTCGGGGATCTCGGCTCGGAAAAGGCGTGGCTCGTGCATGGATCGGACGGAACCGACGAACTCTCGATCGCAGGGGTCAGTTACGTCGCGGCGCTGGAAAATGGCACCGTCACGGAACGCGAGATCAACCCCGAAGACGCCGGTCTGCCCGTTCACACGTTTGAGGCCATTCTTGGCGGCACGCCTAAGGAAAACGGCGCGGCATTTCAGAGGTTGCTGAATGGCGAGAAATCAGCCTATCGCGACGCCGTTTTGCTGAATGCCGCGGCCGCGCTGGTGATTGCCGATAAAGCGGAAACATTGCCCCAAGGCGTTGAAATGGCGCGTGAAAGTATTGATAGCGGTTCCGCCAAAGCGAAAATCGAAGCGCTCGCCAAACTGACATCCGAGGCGTCATGAGCGACGTTTTGAACCGAATCAAAGCCTATAAACTGGACGAAATTGCAGCCCGCAAAGCCGCCAGATCGCTGGCCGAGGTCGAGGCCGCCGCCAAAGCCGCCCCACCCGTTCGCGGATTTCACGAAAGCCTGAAAACCGCCGCGCAAAACGGTTTCGGGTTGATCGCCGAGATCAAGAAAGCAAGCCCGTCCCGAGGTCTGATCCGCGCGGATTTCAGCCCCCCCGATCTGGCGGTGGCTTACGAAAACGGGGGGGCCGCCTGCCTCAGCGTTCTGACGGACGGCCCTTCGTTTCAGGGCGACGACATCTATTTGACGACCGCGCGCGGGGCGGTCGCCCTGCCGGTCTTGCGCAAGGATTTTCTTTATGACCCTTACCAGGTCGCCGAATCGCGGTCGCTGGGGGCAGATTGCATCCTGATCATCCTTGCCTCGGTCTCGGACGCGCAGGCATGCGAACTGGAAAGTGCCGCCAATGACTGGGGGATGGACGCGCTGCTGGAGGTCCACAACGCCCCGGAACTTGACCGTGCGCTGAACCTGAAAAGCCCGATGATCGGCATCAACAATCGCGATCTGCGCAGTTTCGACGTCACGTTGGACACCACGCGGCAGTTGTCGCGCAGGGTGCCTGCGGACCGGATGATTGTTTCGGAATCGGGCATTTTCACGATTGACGATCTGAATGATCTGGCGCGATTCGGCGCGCGCGCGTTCCTGGTGGGTGAAAGCCTGATGCGCCAGAATGACGTTGAACGGGCCACGGCGCAGTTGCTTGGCACGGATGTTTCAACACAGGGGTGAGAAATGGCGGGACTGACACATTTTGACAAAAAGGGCGACGCCCACATGGTGGACGTGTCCGAAAAACCGCTCAGCGACCGTGTCGCAATGGCTTCTGGCCGCATCAGGATGAAGGCGGAAACCTTTGAAATCGTTCAGGAAGGCAGCGCTAAAAAGGGGGATGTTCTGGGCGTAGCCCGACTGGCGGGAATCATGGCAAGCAAGCAAACCTCGTCGCTGATTCCCCTTTGCCATCCCCTGCCGATCACCTCGGTTTCGCTTGAATTCACACCTGATCCGAAAAACTGCGCCATTGTGATCACATCCACGGTCAAGACGTCCGGCCAGACCGGCGTCGAGATGGAGGCCCTGACCGCCGTCAGCATCGCCGCCCTGACCGTGTATGACATGCTCAAGGCGGTGGACCGATCCATGGAGGTTTCCGACATCAAGGTGATCCTGAAAGACGGTGGCAAAACCGGGCGTTATGAGGCAAAGTAATGATTACCGTCGCTGAAGCGCTTGAAAAGATTACAGACCTTTTTGCGCCACTGGCCAGCGAGACGATCCCCCTGGGACAAGCTGCGGGCCGGGTTCTGGCCCAAGACGTCAGCGCCCGGCGCGACCAGCCCCCGTTTGCCGCCTCGGCGATGGACGGGTATGCACTGCGACAATCCGACATGAAATCCCTGGCGAAAATGACCGTCATTGGCGAAAGCGCGGCCGGTTCGGGGTTTGACGGGGTCGTGGAAAACGGAACGACGGTTCGGATTTTCACTGGCGCCCCCGTACCGGTTGGTGCGGATTATGTCGTCATGCAGGAAAATGTTACGCGCGAACGCGACGTGATCACATTGACAGAAGCTGAGAATAATCACAATAATATCCGAGTGTTAGGGGACGACTTTAAGGTCGGCGATACCGTCCGCGCCCCGCGAGTACTGACGTCAGGGACCGTTGCGCTGCTGGCTTCGATGAATATTGCCGATGTCCCGGTCAGGAAGCGCCCCGTCGTCGCGCTGATCGCCACCGGAAACGAACTTGTCATGCCAGGTGAAACGCCCGGACCGGACCAGATCATTGCGTCCAACAATTATGGGTTGGCGGCGCTGTTGTCGGACGCGGGTGCGGACGTTCGCATGTTGCCGATCGCGCGCGACACGGCCGACAGCCTGCGCTTTGTGCTTGGGCTTTGCATGGGCGCCGACCTGATTGTCACCATCGGGGGCGCCTCGGTCGGGGATCATGACATCGTTCGCGATGTGGCAACAGAAATGGGTTTGGAAACAGCGTTTTACAAGGTTGCCATGCGACCCGGAAAGCCATTGATGGCGGGGCGGCTGATGGGCATCCCGATGATCGGTTTGCCGGGAAACCCGGTTTCCTCCATCGTCTGCGGACACGTATTCCTGCGCCCGGCAATGGCGAAAATGCAAGGGCTGGGCGGGTCTGCGCTGGCGCGCGAAACAGTGCGTCTTGCCAATCAGATGGCCGCGAACGGACCGCGTGAACATTATTTGCGCGCAACGATATCCCTTGAAAACGGCGTGCCTTCGGTGCGCCCCGAACACCGTCAGGACAGCGCACTTCTGAGCGTTCTGGCCGCGGCCAACGCGCTGTTGGTGCGCCCGCCAAACGATCCCCCCAGGTCCGTGGGAGATATGGTGGACGTCATCCGCCTGTGACACAACCTGTTGACACAAAACGAGAACACATATAGAACTTTGCCCGAACGCAGCAAGAGAAACAAACAAGTGTTCGCGCTGCAAAACAGGCCGTTCCTTTTGGAGGGAAGTTCAATGTTGACGCGCAAGCAGCTGGATTTGCTAAATCTTATCAATGATCGCGTTAAGCGCGATGGCGTTCCGCCCTCCTTTGACGAAATGAAAGAGGCGCTCGATTTACGTTCCAAATCAGGCATCCATCGTCTGATCACGGCACTGGAAGAACGGGGATTCATTCGCCGGCTGGCCCATCGTGCCCGCGCGATCGAAATCATCAAGATGCCGGAAATCATGGAAAACCGCGGTTTTCAGCCACATGTGATCAAAGGTTCGGCAACCTCGGCACCTGCGGGCGCCCATCCGGTCGATCGTGCGAATTCGCTGGATGTTCCGCTGATGGGGCGGATCGCCGCGGGCACACCGATCGAGGCGATCAGCCAAAAAACCGCCAGCGTCGCGGTGCCGGGATCCATGTTGCAAAGCAAGGGTTTGCATTACGCGCTCGAGGTGAAGGGCGATTCGATGATCGATGCGGGCATTAACAATGGCGATGTCGTTGTCATTCGCCAGCAACCCGACGCCGAAACCGGCGACATCGTGGTTGCCCTGATCGAGGATCAGGAGGCCACGCTAAAACGCCTGCGCAAGCGCGGCAACGCGATCGCGCTTGAGGCCGCCAACGACGCCTATGAAACGCGGGTTTACCGCGACGATCAGGTCAAGATACAGGGGCGGCTCGTGGGGCTGATCCGAACCTATTGAGGTGCGCTCAACGCGTCCACAAACGCGCGCCTGCGACGTCTTCGCTGCCACTGAAAACGGGAATGCCGTTCCTGAACGTAACCGAAACCGCCCCCATTTTCGCCAGATCAATCGCGGTCACCGCGGGGCAATCGGGGTTTTCATAGGCAATCCTTGGGGCGATCAGCAAATCATACGCCGCGCAGTCAAAGGGAACCTCGGCGCCCTCCTTGCCTTTTCTCAGGTCAAAGAAAACCCTTAACCCGTTGCTTGTCCTCCAAATTCCCGGGTTTGGGATACCGCTGGTGTCCAGACGCTGCGCCGCGGTCGCCTGATCGGCGATGTCGCCGTCGTTTTCCAGCCAGTTTTCAGCGGCAAATCCGTTTCCCCGGGGTTTGCTCAACCCGCGCAGTTTCCCGACCATGACGCCGACCAGCCGGCCATTCGCCGCAATCAGTATGTCCGGCCGGCGCGCCTGCCCCCAGCCGATCAATGCGACGCACAGGGGAACCAGCCCCAAGAGGCGCAGGCGCCCCCGGAACAGCACCATAAACAAGGGGCCGAGCATCATCGCGCTTAGCACCCAGGCCGGCGGTTTGACGATCGGAACAACCGCCCCGTCAAGCGCGGCCACGAACTTTGCAACCTCCAGGACCCAGTCGATCCCCTGCCCCATCAACCACCAAAAGGGCGCGTCCAGTCCGACCGCCGACGCGAGAACCGCCAGAACGGCAGTGGGCATGATCACGCTGGCCATGGCCGGAACCGCGGCAATGTTCGCAAGCAATCCATATTGCGCCATCCGGTTGAAATGAAACGCGGAAACCGGGGCGGTCGCCAGACCCGCGATGGTCGAGGACAACACCAGGGCAAACAGGTAGGTCGCGATTTTCCAGCCCCAACCGTTTCTTGACGAGAACAGCGCGACCTGCGTCACGACACCAAAAACCGCGACCAGCGCGGTTGTTGCGGCGAACGACATCTGGAACCCGGCCGAAGTCAGGCTCTCAGGGCGGATCAACAGAACAATGAGGGCGGCCATGGCGACGGCGCGCAGGGTCAGGGCTCTGCGGTCAAGCACGACCGCCAGCAGCATCACGACCACCATGACGAACGCCCTTTGTGTCGCCACGTTCGCGCCCGACAGCAAAAGATACGCACCCGCGGCAAGGATTGCCATGCCCGCCGCGATCTTCCGCACCGGCAAACGCAGCGCCAGATAGGGCACGAGCGCCAGCGAAAAGCGAAAAACCGCAAACACAAACCCCGACAGCAACCCCATGTGCAACCCGGAGATCGCCAGCAGATGCGACAGATTCGCGCCGCGCAGATCCTGCTGGATCGCCGGTGAAATGGCCGATCTGTCCCCCGTCAGGATCGCCGCGGCAAATGCGCCCGTCTGGCCCGGAATCGCCTGTCGGATGTTGAGTGCGAGCGTCATTCGCAACCCCAGCAGCCCCATCCGCAGGCCGTTCGCCTTGACCGGGCCGGCCTCCAACACCGGTGTGCGCGAATACCCGACGGCCCCCAGCCCACGAAACCAGGCATACCGGCGAAAATCGAATCCCCCCGGCTCTACCGGGCCGGCCGGGGCGGAAAGACTGGCGGTCAGCATCACATGCCGCCCCGGTTCCAGCGTGAAATACTGCGTTTCATAGTGAAGCGATATCCGCACGAATTTCGGTGTACGTCCCGGCGATCGCTTTTGCAAAACGACGGACCCGAGTGTTATCCGCGGGAGATCCCGCGACGAGCGATCAACCGCAACGATCCGCCCCTCGACCGGGCCATAATAATGCCCCTTCAGAACCGGCGCGGCGCGCATGTGGGCGCCAAATGCCGCATCCAGGAAACCAAACAGCACAACTGCCAGCGTCAAAACCGGAGGCCGGAGCGTTTCGCCTGCCTTCCAGGACCAAACGACGAGCGCAACCGTCAACGCCGCCAGCCCGAACAGCGCAACGACCGAAGGCTCGCGCGTCAGCGAAAAATACCCAGCAATGCCAAGACCCAGCCAAAGCGGTGCCCACAGGACGAGAGTTCCACTCTGCCGCCGGGCAATCGCAAGGATTGCAGCCTTTATGCGTGCACTTGTTCTTAGCGGGGTCATTGCCTAAACAGCAGCCAGTTTTATGGCCCCATTGAGCGCAGGAAAGGTTAACGGACAATGAATCCCCCGGCTTTGACGGATAATGTCGTGACACGGTTTGCACCGTCCCCAACGGGCTTTCTGCACATTGGCGGGGCGCGCACCGCGCTGTTCAACTGGCTTTTTGCGCGCGCGAACAACGGCAAATTCCTGCTAAGGATCGAGGACACGGACCAGGCGCGTTCAACCCCGGAAGCAACAAAAGCCATTTTTGAAGGCCTGAGATGGCTGGGGCTCGACTGGGATGGCGAGGCGCTCTCGCAATTCAGCCGAAGGGCGCGCCACGCTGAAATCGCGCAGGACATGTTGACACGTGGTCACGCCTACAAATGTTTCTCGACACCCGGGGAAATCGACATTGCACGGGAAACCGCCCGCAAGGAGGGGCGCGCGACGCTGTTTGAAAGCCCGTGGCGGGACGCCGATCCCGCGACCCATCCCAATGCACCCTTTGTCGTTCGCCTGAAGGCACCCAAAGATGGCGAAATCGTCATCAGGGACAAGGTACAGGGCAAGGTCAGATGGCAACGCAACACGCTGGACGATCTGGTGCTGCTGCGCTCGGACGGCTCGCCCACATATATGCTGGCGGTCGTGGTGGATGACCACGACATGGGGGTGACGCATGTCATTCGCGGGGATGACCATTTGTCAAATGCCGCGCGTCAGACGTTCATCTATTTGGCGATGAACTGGCCCGTTCCGGTGTTTGCGCATATCCCGCTCATCCACGGGCCGGACGGCAGGAAACTCAGCAAACGCCACGGCGCGCTTGGAATTGAGGCGTATCGCGATATGGGCTATGTCCCCGAGGCGATGCGCAATTATCTGACCCGTCTGGGATGGAGCCACGGGAATGACGAATTCTTTACCACGCGTGAGGCGATTGAATGGTTTGACCTCAAGGGGATCGGGAAATCACCGGCGCGGTTTGATTTCAGGAAACTCGACAATCTTTCGGGCCGGCATATCCGGTCAATGGACGATCAGGCGGTTTTTACCTGCCTCGCTGAATATCTTGCGGCCACGGACGAAACCGATCTGACCGCGCCCCAGCTTGACCGCCTTCGCGAGGCCATGCCAATCCTTAAAGATCGGGTTAAGAAGTTGCCGGAAATCCTTGAAAAGGCGCATTTTTTATTGACAGAAAGACCCATTGTTCCGGATCAGGACGCTTCTGAAATCCTGAACCCGGTATCCCGTGGTATGCTGCAACAATTGACGCCGCAATTGCGAAATGCTATCTGGGATAACGACAATCTGGATACCACGCTCCGGACATTTGCAGAAGACAACGCGACGACATTGGGCAAAATCGCTCAGCCGGTCCGAGCAGCCCTCACGGGGCGCAAGGTATCGCCGGGAGTCTTCGATGTCATGCTGCTGTTGGGAAAGGAGGAAACAATCCTCCGACTGGAAGACGCGATTGTCTGACTTATATGGGTAACACGGGTCAGTGCGATCCACCCTTTTAGTGACGTATGGTTAACGCAGCTTCGCTAGGCTGCGACCGGACCACGATGATTATCAAGGCGGCGCGACCGCCCATTTCGGATGATGCAGGAGAGGTTAACAAAAACATGGCAGACAAGAACAGGAACGCGACGCTGACATTTGGCGACAGGGCATTGGAACTGCCGTTGATGTCGCCCACCTGCGGCCCGGATGTCATTGATATTCGCAAACTTTACGGACAGGGCGATGTCTTTACGTTTGATCCGGGCTTTACCTCGACGGCATCCTGCCTGTCGGACATTACATTCATTGACGGCAATAAGGGAGAACTGCTCTACCGCGGTTATCCGATCGACCAGCTTGCCGAACGTTCGCATTTTCTGGAAGTCTGTTTCCTGCTGCTGTACGGCGACCTTCCGTCGGCCGGCGATCTTGAGGATTTCGAAGCACGGGTCACCAACCACACGATGGTGCACGAGCAGATGCACAACTTTTTTCGCGGATTCCGGCGCGACGCCCATCCGATGGCGACCATGGTCGGTGTTGTCGGCGCCATGTCGGCGTTTTACCACGATTCGACCGACATCAACGACCCGTTGCAGCGCGAGATCGCGTCAGTCCGGCTGATCGCGAAAATGCCGACGATTGCGGCGATGGCCTACAAATATTCGATTGGCCAGCCCTTCGTCTATCCGCACAACGATCTGGATTATGCGGCAAACTTCCTGCGCATGTGCTATGCCGTCCCGGCCGAGGACTACGAGGTGAACCCGATCCTTTCCCGTGCGATGGATCGCATATTCACGCTGCATGCGGATCACGAACAGAACGCCTCGACCGCGACCGTCCGACTGGCCGGGTCAAGCGGCGCCAACCCGTTTGCCTGTATCGCCGCGGGCATTGCCTGCCTTTGGGGCCCGGCACATGGCGGCGCGAACGAAGCGGCCCTGGATATGCTGCGGGAAATCGGATCGCCCGAAAATATTCCCGAATACATCGCCCGCGCCAAGGACAAGGACGATCCTTTCCGCCTGATGGGATTTGGTCACCGGGTATACAAGAATTTCGACCCGCGCGCGAAAGTGATGAAAGAGAGCGCGGACGAGGTGCTCGATTTGCTGGGCATTCACAACAACCCGACCCTGCAGGTGGCCAAGGAGCTGGAAAAAATCGCGTTGGAGGACGAATATTTCGTCTCAAAGAAGCTCTACCCGAACGTTGATTTCTATTCGGGCATCATCCTGGATGCCATGGGCTTTCCCACGTCGATGTTCACACCCATATTCGCGCTTTCGCGCACGGTCGGCTGGATTGCCCAGTGGAAAGAGATGATTTCCGATCCGACCCAGAAAATCGGTCGTCCGCGCCAGCTTTATGTGGGTGAAGCGCGACGCGATTATGTGGACGTGGAACGACGCTGATTATCGGCGATATCGGCACGAAAAGGGGCGCCGCACTTGCACGCGGCGCCCCGTTTTCGGTTTGGAGCGGAGGCTAGGTTCTGGCGGACCCGACAAGCTTCCACAGGCCGGGCACGATCAGCGCGGCCAGCACCAGTTTCATCGCGTCTCCGACAAGAAACGGCGTCAGTCCCCAGGCAAATACCGGCTGATCCCACCCGTAGAGCTGACCTAGCCAAAGGATGCCCGGCACATAGATCAGGACGTTGCCCGCAAACATGACCAGCGCCATTTGCCAGATCTTGCGATCCCAACCGCGCCGCGCTGCCGCGCCAAGCGCCAGCGTGGCCAGAACGAAACCGACCAGATACCCGCCGGTGCCGCCGAACATGTACGTCAGGCCAATGCTCTCGGCCGAGGAATTGGCAAACACGTCAAACCCGAGCGCACCGATCAGAAGATACCCGAAAACCGTGGCCAGCCCAAGCCGGGGACCATAGGCCGCACCGATCGTCAGGACGGCGAAAGTGCCCATGGTCACGGGAACGGGCGACGGCCAGACCGGCACCTTGATCTTGGCGGCGATGGCCAGAACGGCGATTCCCAGAACGATCAGAACGACCCGCTTGATCATCAATCCGGTTCCCCGGACGGGCCAGATTTCCTCGCTCAGTACAGTCTGTGTTGGTGTCGTTGCCATGGACAGGCCCCTTTCGATGTTTTCCCTCAATTGCCTATTGCCCAATACGTGCGCTTCGATCAAGCCATTTCAGACATTTCGGCGAATTGACACCCGTACGGGCCGTGAAACCGCACCTTCCCTTGCCCGCCAATGCACGTCGGTTTAAGAGGCACGTAAACCTCGCTCAACTCAGAAAAGGCCCGTCTTTCATGATTTCCCGCTACAGCCGCAAACAAATGGTCGACGTGTGGTCACCGGAAACGAAATTCCAGATCTGGTTTGAAATCGAGGCCCATGCAGGTGACGCCATGGCCGACCTCGGCGTGATCCCGCGTGCGAACGCGCAAGCGGTCTGGAAAGCCGCGGACACCACATTCGATGTTGAGCGCATCAACGAAATCGAGGCCGTAACGAGACATGACGTGATCGCCTTTCTGACCCATCTTTCAGAGATCGTCGGCGCTGACAATGCGCGTTTCGTCCATCAGGGCATGACCAGTTCGGACGTATTGGATACCACCTTCAACCTTCAATTGGTCCGCGCAGCCGATATTCTGATCGCCGACGTTGACGCTTTGCTTGCCGCCCTCAAACGGCGCGCTCTTGAACATAAGGACACGATCGCGATCGGGCGCTCGCACGGCATCCATGCCGAACCTGTGACGATGGGGCTGAAATTCGCAAGGTTTTACGCCGAGATGGACCGAAATCGCCGCCGTCTGGAAACGGCGCGCGCGGAAATCGCGACCGGCGCGCTGTCGGGCGCCGTTGGAACATTCGCCAACATCGATCCGGCGGTCGAAGCGCATGTTTGCGACAAGCTCGGCCTGACGCCCGAGCCGATCAGCACCCAGATCATTCCGCGCGACCGTCACGCCGCCTTTTTCGCGACCCTGGGCGTCGTTGCCGCCTCCGTTGAAAACATCGCCACCGAGATTCGCCACCTGCAACGCACCGAAGTTCTGGAGGCCGAGGAGTATTTCGCGCCCGGTCAAAAGGGCTCCTCCGCCATGCCCCACAAACGAAACCCGGTGCTCAGCGAAAACCTGACCGGGCTTGCACGTCTGGTGCGCATGGCCGTCGTTCCGGCGCTTGAGAATGTCACGCTCTGGCACGAGCGGGACATTTCCCATTCCTCGGTGGAACGCAATATCGGACCGGACGCCACTGTCACGCTTGATTTCGCCCTGTCCCGCCTGACCGGAGTCATCGACAAGTTGCTGGTCTATCCGGACAGAATGATGAGCAATCTCAACCAGTTCCGAGGTCTTGTTCATTCACAGCGGGTTTTGCTTGCCCTGACCCAAAAAGGCGTCAGCCGTGAAGACGCGTACCGGTTGGTGCAGCGAAATGCGATGAAGGTCTGGGAGGAAGGCGCGGATTTCCGCGCCGAAATGGGCGCCGATCCCGAGGTGTCGGCGGCTTTGAGTGAAGCCGAACTCAACGACAAGTTCGACCTTGGTTATCACACAAAGCATGTCGACACGATTTTTGCACGTGTTTTCGGGGCCGGGCGGCCCTGACGATCAACCTTCGCCCAGCAACTGCTCCTTGGCATCGATCAGGCACGCCGCCATCTTGGCGCGAATTGTGTCTTCGTCGGCCCGCGATCCAAGATCAGCCGCAAGCTTGCGATAGACGTCCTCGTTTCCGGCTTCCTCGAAATCCGATTTCACCACTTCGATCGCGTACGCATTGGCGGCCTCGCCTGCGTGGCCCAGCAACTCCGCCGCCCACAACCCCAAAAGCTTGTTCGCGCGCGCCTGCGCTTTGAACTGCATCGCCTCGTCATGGGCGAACTTGCTTTCAAATCCGGTTTCACGATCATCAAATGTGGTCATTGGGCTCTCCGTCTTGGGGTGGTTGATGTGCGTTATATGGCGTGCCGAACGTCACACCGCAACCCTTGACACGCGAGCCTTGCCCCGGTTCCTGCCATTGCCTATAGAGGCGCCAACCGTTGAACGCCCGACAGCCGGGCTGTTTCGTCCAAGCAACTTCCCAGGCCGGAGACCCCCATGGCGCGCCGCAAAAAGCTATACGAAGGCAAGGCTAAGATTCTTTATGAAGGCCCGGAACCCGGTACGATCGTCCAGTATTTCAAGGATGATGCGACCGCATTCAACGCTGAAAAGCGCGCGACGATCGAAGGAAAAGGTGTCCTGAACAACCGCCTGTGCGAGCACTTCATGACCGGGCTGGAAGCGATCGGGGTGCCGACTCACTTTATTCGCCGTCTCAACATGCGCGAACAACTGGTTCGCGCGGTCGAGATGATTCCACTGGAAGTGGTGGTCCGCAATCTGGCGGCCGGGTCCATTTCAACCCGTCTCGGGATCGCTGAGGGCACGCCCCTGCCCCGACCGATCGTCGAATTCTATTACAAGGACGACAAGCTGAGCGATCCTCTGGTCAGCGAGGAACAGATCCTGGCCTTTGGCTGGGCTGCGCAGCAGGATCTTGACGACATGGTTGCGCTGGCGCTGCGGGTCAATGATTTCATGTCGGGTCTGATGTACGGGGTCGGCATTCGCCTCGTGGATTTCAAGATCGAGATCGGGCGGATTTACGATGGCGATTACCAGCGGCTGATCGTGGCGGATGAAATCAGCCCTGATTCCTGTCGCCTCTGGGACATGAAAACCGGGCAAAAGCTCGACAAGGACGTCTTCCGCCGCGATCTGGGCAATCTGGCCGAAGCCTATACCGAGGTCGCCGGGCGTTTCGGATTGATGCCAAAGATCAACACGGGCACCAGTGGCCCCAAGCTGGTGGATTGAAAATGAAAGCACGTGTTTTTGTCACGCTGAAAACCGGCGTGCTTGATCCACAGGGCGAAGCGGTGCGCCATTCGCTTGCCTCGCTGGGGTTTTCCGGAGTCCTTGGCGTTCGGCAGGGGAAAGTCCTGGAACTGGACCTTGTGGAAATGGACAATGACACCGCGCGCGCCGAGGTCGAAAAGATGTGCGAGGCATTGCTGGCCAATACGGTGATCGAGGATTACGATGTGGAGATCGAGCCGTGAAATCCGCGGTGATCGTTTTCCCCGGTTCCAACTGCGACCGCGATTTGCTTGTTGCCTTTGACAAGCTCGGCGGGCCCAGGCCCCTGAAAGTCTGGCACAAGGAGACCGACCTGCCCAGGGGGCTTGACGTCGTTGCCATTCCCGGCGGGTTTTCCTTTGGCGATTATCTGCGCTGCGGCGCCATTGCCGCGCGCGCGCCTATCAGTCGCGCAATCAGCGCATTTGCTGCGTCCGGCGGTCATGTCCTGGGGATCTGCAACGGGTTTCAGATCCTGACGGAAACCGGACTGTTGCCCGGAACCCTGATGCGAAATGCCGGTTTGCGTTTCCTGTGCAAAGACGTTGACCTGACCGTGAAAACCAGCGACTCGGCCTTCACCAACGCCTATGCAAAAGGACAGATTGTACGTTTTCCCGTGGCGCATCACGACGGAAATTACGTAGCGGACCCCGAGCTTGTGGCGCGTTTGCGGGGCGAAGACCGGATTGCCTTTACCTATCGCGACAATCCCAACGGGTCCGCGGCCGACATCGCCGGTATCCTGTCGGAAAACCGGCGTGTCCTGGGAATGATGCCCCATCCGGAAAGGCTGAACGACCCGGCTCTGGGGGGTCAGGACGGCAGCGGTGTTTTCCGGTCGATGGCCGCCGCTCTTGTCGCGGCATAAAGGCGCCTGTCAACGAACCGCTTGAGCCGACGCCATTGGCGGCGTAGAGTTGCGCCAATGGTCATTGAGGCAACCGAAACCAAGACGGTCAGGGCGCGCACCTCGCTGGTTGCGCGGCTGGTGGTTGCGGTTGTGATCACGATTGCGATCATGCTGATCTGGATCTCGAACCTCTATCTTACGGAACGGTTCACGCAAGACACACGAACCCGCGCGGAACTGCGCCTTGCGATATATTCCGGCAATATTTCCAGCGAGTTACAGCGCACATCGGTCGTCCCTTTGCTGCTGTCACGCGATCCGATCCTGATTTCCGCCCTCAACTCGGGCGACTTTGTCGCAACCTCACAGCGCCTGATCTCGATCAAAAAGGAAATCGGCGCAGCCTCGCTGGTCCTGCTTGACGAGGGCGGTCGCGCGGTCGCCGCAACCGACCGGCGGGCATTGGGCACAACCCACCGGAACGCCGCCTATTTCGTGGAGGCGCTGCGTGGCGGGGGCACCGTCTTCACCATGGAGACCCACGAAACCGGCGCGCTTCAGTTCAGTTACTCGCGCAAGGTTGAAAGCGGCAAGCAGGGGATCGGCGTCATCGTGGTCGAGGTGGGCCTTGCCAAGCTCGAACAGAAATGGGCCTTTGCGGGCGAAGCAATCATGGTCACCAATTCCGAAGGGCTTGTCATTCTTTCGTCCGAACCCCTGTGGAAGAAACACAGCGTCGCGGAGGCGCTGAAAACGATCCGAACGCCATCCACGCTTGAACGCGCGCTTCAGGCCACGGGCGACTGGACCCAAAGCCCCGCCGAAGCGATCACCCAGGGCCGCGCGATCATGCGCCTTGACGGCAAGATCAATTTTCAGGGCTGGCGGATGACCTATTTCACCACGTTTGCATCCGTGCGCGAACGCGTGAACGCCGTTCTGGCGATCGAGATCATGGGGTTCGCCATTCTTGTCGCCCTGGTTTTTTACGTTCTGTCGCGCCGTGCGGTCCAGCAATCGAACCTCTTTCAGCGCGAGTCGATCGAACTGCGCGCGCTCAATGACCGATTGTCCGCGGAAATCGAGGAACGCGAAAAGATCGAGCGTGATCTTCAGGTCGCCGAGCAAAGCCTTGCGCAAAGCTCCAAACTGGCGGCGCTCGGGGAAATGTCAGCGGCCGTCAGCCATGAACTCAACCAGCCCCTGGCCGCGATGAAAACCTATCTGGCGGGTGCAAAACTGCTCCTGCAACGTCACCGCCCGGATGAGGCATTGTCGAGTTTCCAGCGCATCGACGACCTGATCGGACGCATGGGGGCGATCACGCGGCAACTGAAATCCTATGCCCGCAAGGGCGGCGACGAATTTGTTCCCGTCGACCTGCGTGACGCGCTTTCGACCGCGCTTTCGATGATGGAGCCGCAACTGAACCAGATGGAAGTCGCCATCAGCCAGAATACGCCGCGCGAACCGGTCACTGTGCTGGCCGACCAGTTGCGCCTTGAACAGGTGATCGTCAACCTCTTGCGCAACGCGCTTGATGCAATGAAGGGGCTGAAAACCCGCGAACTGACGATCCTTCTCAGCGCTGGCGAGGTTGCGAAGCTTTCCGTACGTGACAACGGCGCGGGCATTGATGATCTGGACCAGTTGTTCGAGCCATTTTACACCACCAAGAAACCCGGCGACGGCGTGGGATTGGGTCTTGCCATTTCGTCAGGCATCATCAATGACCTTGGGGGGCGTCTGATCGCCCGCAACGGCGCCAGCGGAGGCGCGGTCTTTGAGATTCAAATGCCCATCCACCACGCGGACACGCAGGCAGCGGAATAGATAATCAGCAGGTCAAAACCCATGCCCGAACCCATGACAATCGCAATTGTTGACGACGAAGAGGACATGCGCCAGTCCATCTCGCAATGGTTGTCCCTGACCGGATACAACACCGAGACTTTTTCGGGCGCTGAAGAGGCGCTGAAATCCATATCGACCGAATTCAAGGGGATCGTGGTTTCGGACATCCGCATGCCCGGAATGGACGGCATGGCCTTTCTCAAACGCCTGATGAGCATCGACAACAGCCTGCCGGTCATCCTGATCACCGGGCATGGCGACGTGCCCATGGCCGTCGAAGCGATGCAGGTCGGGGCCTTTGATTTTCTGGAAAAACCCTTTGACCCAGAAAAGATGAGCGATCTGGCGCGCCGTGCCACGCAGGCGCGGCGGCTGACGCTGGACACCCGCGCTTTGCGGCGCGAATTGTCCGACGGCACGGTCATGCTGCACAAGCTGGTCGGGGCCAGCCCGGCAATGGAGCGGCTGCGCGAAGACATCCTGGATCTGGCTCAGGCAGACGGGCATGTCCTGATTGACGGCGAGACCGGATCAGGAAAAACGCTGGTTGCGCACGCGCTCCACGCCTGCGGGCCGCGTCAGAACAAGAAATTCCTGAGCCTGTCCTGCGCAGCACTTGAAGAAGACGCCCTGACCGCCTGCCTGTTCGGCCCCCCGCCCAAAGGCACCGTTTTGCCCATGGTCGAGGAGGCGCGCGGCGGAACGCTGTGCCTTGAAGACATCGAAAGTCTGCCCAAACCCCTGCAAGCCCGCCTGCTGAACCTGATCAGCGAACAACAGGACGGCAAGGACACCCTGCCCGTCCGTGTCATCGCCATTTGCAACAATCAGGACCCCGAAACAAGCTGTGAGGATCACTTGCGCAGTGATCTTTACTATCGCCTGGCCGCGATGTCGATCAGTCCGCCGCCGCTCCGGCGTCGGGGTGAAGACATCCTGACCTTGTTCACGCGTTTCAGCGAAACCTTTGCCGAGGAATACGGTTGCCCGGCGCCCGAGGTTTCCGCAAAAGAGGCCGCGCAACTCCTGCAGGCGCCGTGGCCCGGCAATGTGCGCCAGCTGATCAACCTCGCCGAACGCGCCGTTTTGCAAAGCCGGAGGGGGGCCGATACGCTGACCGGTTTGTTGATGGCCGACAATTCGGAATTCCAGACCACCATGGTGACCGAGGGCAAACCGCTCAAGGAATACGTGGATGCGTTTGAGCGCATGCTGATCGACAACACCATGCGACGGCATCGCGGGTCAATCGCCGCCGTGATGGACGAACTCAGCCTGCCGCGACGCACGCTCAACGAAAAAATGGCGAAATACGGGTTGAGTCGCTCGGACTATATCTGATCATCCCACCAATGGTTGAGCCCTGTGCAAAGCCGGTTCATACCAGCACGGCCCTGCGCCTGCCCGTGGGGTGGCGCCCGCAACGCCGGTCCGGTGCACTTTTTGGCGCCTTTTAACCGGCCCGGGGCAAATATCAACGCTCCGTTCAGGCCAGAAGCGGCCCTGCC
>CAYXNM010000043.1:0-18683 GCA_964466385.1 uncultured Rhodobacter sp.
GAAAGGTGGTGACACCACATGCAGGTATCGGTTCGCGACAACAATGTCGATCAGGCGCTTCGTGCGCTCAAGAAAAAACTGCAACGCGAAGGCGTTTTTCGTGAAATGAAGCTTCGGCAGCATTTTGAAAAGCCCTCCGTCAAGAAAGCCCGTGAAAAGGCCGAAGCAGTTCGCCGTGCGCGCAAGCTGGCCCGTAAAAAGGCACAGCGCGAAGGCGGCTTAT
Organism: uncultured Rhodobacter sp.; assembly: GCA_964466385.1. GTDB lineage: Bacteria > Pseudomonadota > Alphaproteobacteria > Rhodobacterales > Rhodobacteraceae > UBA5972. The sequence continues at coordinate 224 of CAYXNM010000043.1, forward strand.
AGAAGCTGACGACAAACGAACCGGCAAAGCGTCAAACCTTTGCCAAACGCGAACCCCCGTGGCCTTGCCCGGGGGTTTTTCGTTCCTTGCCGGTTATTCGTGCAGGAACTTGCCTTTGTCGGACTGAAAGACTTTTCGCGTCGTAACGCCGGGAAGCGCGCCAAAAGCGGCGACCGCGTTCTTGGGCCAGATGCTGACCGGAAACGACTTAAACCCCGGTGTTCGACTCAGGATGTGCGACGTGTTGGACGCGCAGAAGCCACTGGCAGACGCGCCGTTTTCGATCGCCAGTTTCATCATGGTTTCCGCCGTCCCCAGCGGCACGATCTTGGTCTGCAAAACCACGTGATAAACATCGCGTGCGTGATAATCCAGGTAGTATTCCAGCATCTTGGGTGTCATCCCATAAAGCAGGTCCGCGCGTTCGGGAACGTCCTTGTTGAACCATGTCCCGGCGGGATCATACATCACGCGCTGCGACGCGTTGATCAAAAGCGCGGAATGGCCGGCGGTTTTGCCGCGGTTTGAAACCATGGTGATCAGGGTGACCGACGGCGCAGAGGGGTCATGGTAAAAGGCACGCGCCACGCGCGAATCCGGGGCCCAGGGCAACTGAAGCGCACAACCTGACAGGACCAGGGCAAAAACGAGGGAAAGACTTTTCGCGTTCAATTCACGTCTCCGTAGCGGGGCGAGGATACCCTCGGCAACAATCAGTCGTACTCGAATATCTTTTCGGTCGTCACGCCGGGCAGGCTGGCAAAATCTTTCATGATGCGTTTCGGAGACACGGTATGCTGGAGATGTTCGAACCCCGGAATATTGGATAGGATCGCGCTTACGCTGCTGGCGCACATCGAACTGGGCACCGCGCCGTAATTCTTGGCGCTGTTATAGACCAACTGCGCGATTTCGGGCGATACGAGCTTTTTCTGGATCACGACATGCCAGGCCGTTCGGGCGTGAAACGAGTAATAGGTATCCAGAATGTGCGGCGTCATGCCGTAAACGAAATCATTCCGTTCAGGCGCCCAGCTGTGTTTCCAGTTTCCGGCTGGGTCGAAAACGACCCGTTCGCTGGCGTTGATCAGAATCGACGAATGCCCGCCACTGCCGGAGTTGTTGTTGATGACGGTCACAAGCGTGACCGAGGTCGGTTCGCTTGAGACATAATGCGCCTTGGCCACGGCTTCGTCGGTCGCCCAGATCTTTTCCGCACAGGCGGAAAGCGACACCAGCAACAAAACGGGAAGAAGAAGTCGAAAACGGTGCATAAGTCCCTCTTGAATCAAAAAATTTCCCCGTGCCATGCGGGCCAATCGGCCATGATTCGCCTTTGGGTACAAGGCGTGATGCCTTCCGACTGTCGGATTGTTGCCAAATGGGCGCGCTATCTACGCAATTGTGATTGGGATTGCGCCTTATTGTTTCTTCTACGTGCCGCCAATCCCTCAACTGTTGAAAACGGCAAGAAAAAGAAGGGCGGCGATGCAGATGCCGACAATCCACATGGACGCCTTGATGAAACCGGCAAATGTCGCGTGCTGTGCGCTTACATCCATTGAACCATGTTTATATTCTGACATTTCGCCACCTCTCTGAAATCGTTTCAGGCGACTTTTCCACCATGCAGGCGGCGACCGTCACCAGTTCCCCAAGGGCTATGCCAAAAAATCCTCGTTCAGGCAATTGCTATTGGCCCGATCCCGGCATTTCCTCCAGCGCGGAGGCCAGCCGGAAGCCGATCCGGTTCGCGGCACTTTCCTCGTTTTCCCTGGGCGCGGCGCGCAGCATCACGTTCAACTGGCTGACATGCTGCACCAATTGTGTACGGGCGCCGGTCATGTCAGTCCCGTAAAACGTCAGTATGTCCGGTGCAAAAAAACCGATGCCCTGAATTCTCATCACACCGACATCGCCCCCGGCAAAACCCAACCCAACCTCGTGCTCGGCATCCAGTTGCTCTTCGAATTTCTTTATGTAGAGAACCAGACGTTCATAGGCCCACTCGGCCGGTGACTTCTGTTCGAGCGGTCGTTTCGCGACCGATGGAGGCAGGGGGAGCTGCTCTGCCGTTTTGGGGGTCTCGGGGTCGGCGTGGACGACTTTCGCATCCGGAAGGGCCGCATTTTCGACGGCCTCGGCCGTTGTCTTTATTTCCGTGGTCATGGCTTCTTTCTAACCACAATTCACCGTTTCTGCCAGACCCAGGCGTCATTGGGGCCGTCGGTGCGGCTCACAAGGCCGGAATGGTAAAGATGGTTGAGATGCGCCATCGCCTCGACCAGCGCCAGACCGTATTCCCCTTCGCCGATCGGACGCTTGAAAAGCGTTACGAAACAGTCCGAGGCCACGCGCGGTTCGCTGAGGAAATCCAGGAGTCGGGAAAGCGCGCCATGGTGGTTTTCAATCAACTGGCGCATGCGCGCGGGCAATCCGGTGAAGGCCATCTTATGGCCGGGCAACACCAAATGATCGCTGCGCGCGTATGTCGCCAGACGCTCGCAGGCCTCCAGCCATTCCGCCAGAGGATCGGCCTCCGGCTCGGTCGCGTAAACGCCGATATTGGGCGAGATCGACGATAATATCTGGTCCCCCGCCAGCAACAGAGGCTGGTCCCGGCACCAGAAAGTCGCGTGTTCCGGGGCGTGACCATTGCCGATGCGCACATCCCAGTCACGCCCGCCAATCCTGATGACCTGCCCCTCCTGTATGCGGCGGAATCCCAGCGGCATCGGCGCGACGATATCGCTAAACAGAAACGGTCTCTCCGTCAGGCGTTTTTGGTAAATGTCGGCATCCATGCCGCCGCGTCGATAATGCAGGAGGGTTTCCGCTTTCTGAACCTCGTGCGCATCGAGCGTCAGCATTCTCGCAAAGAGCCAGGCCGTGCGCGTCGTCCACAGATCAGCCCCGAAAGCATCCTGGAACCAGCCGGCCAGGCCGATGTGGTCCGGGTGGTGGTGCGTTGCGATGACGCGCCTGACGGGCAAACCGCCAAGCGGTCCGTCAATCAAAGCCTGCCAGATTTCCCGCCCCCGATTGGAGGCGAACCCCGTGTCGACGATCGTCCAGCCATCGTCCTCGCGCAGGGCATAGACATTGACGTGGTCAAGCTTCAGGGGCAGCGGCAGCCGCGCCCAGAGGATACCATCGGCGACCTCCACAGCCTCGCCTTCCGCGGGAGGGGTTTCAAAAGGAAACCGGATCGGAGCCATCGTACCATCCACCGTTTCAGCCCCCCAGCGCTTCGGGGTCAAGCGCGTACAGAATATCCTGCCCCTCGCGCGCCTGTGCGCATAATGCGTCGTATTGGAGCATGCTCTGGCGCACGAAAAAGCGCGCAAGATCGGTTCGGGGGCCTTTTGCACCCTCGGCCAGTGCGGCCTTCAAAAGGTAATGCCCCCCCAGGACCAACGCAAACGCCCGCAGGAATGGCGCCGCCCCCGCGAAGCGGTCGTTGAGGTCGCCTTGTTCCACCATCCAGCCGGTCGTCGAGATCAGGTCCGTCACCGCGACGTCCAGACAGGCCGCAAGATCGGGCAACACACCTTCAGCCGCCGCGACGGTTTCACCGGCTTCGGCCAGCAGGGCATAGGCCGCGGCGCCCCCATCCATCAGCTTGCGCGCGACCAGATCCATGGCCTGAATCCCGTTTGTGCCCTCGTAGATCGCGGTGACGCGCACGTCGCGTGTATATTGTGCGGCACCCGTTTCTTCGATGAACCCCATGCCGCCGTGAACCTGCAAACCGGTAAAAGCAACCTCGTTTCCCGTGTCCGTGCCAAAAGCCTTGGCAATTGGTGTCAGGAACGCAGCGCGCGCCGACCAGTCCTTGTCCCCGGTGGCAGTGGCCATGTCCGTTGCAAAGGCTGTCGCGTAAATGATCGACCGGGCCGCGGACGTTTGCGCCTTCATCGTCAGCAGCATGCGGCGCACATCCGCGTGGTCAAGGATCGTTCCGGTTCCGTTTTCAACCGGTGATTTGCCTTGCCGGCGCTCCTGCGCGAAGGCCAGCGCCTGCTGATAGGCTGCCTCGGCCACGCCAAGCCCTTCGGTCCCCACGCCCAGACGCGCGTTGTTCATCATGGTGAACATCGCCTTCATCCCGGCGTTTTCCGCGCCCACCAGCCAACCGGTGGCGCCGTCGAATTCCATGACCGCCGTGGGTGAGCCGTGGATGCCCATCTTGTGCTCGAGCGAAACGACTTTCAGCGTATTGGCAACCCCTGCCTCGCCGTTTTCATCCGGCAGGAACTTGGGCACCAGAAAGAGCGAAATGCCCCGCACGCCCGCCACCGCATCGGGCAGACGCGCCAGCACGAGGTGGCATATATTTCCGGCAAAATCACTGTCACCCCATGAAATAAAGATTTTCTGGCCGGAAATCGCGAATGTTCCGTCACCCCGTGGTGTCGCTTTGGTGGACAGGGCGCCGACATCGGAACCGGCCTGCGGTTCCGTCAGGTTCATCGTTCCGGACCATTCGCCCGCGATCAGTTTGGGCAGGTAAATGGCCTTGAGGGCGTCTGAACCGTGATGCGACAAAGCCTCGATCTGCCCCTGTGTCATCAGGGGGTTGAGCGACAAGGCCAGGCAGGCGCTGCTCATCATCTCGTTGATCGCGACGGCCAGGGTCTGCGGTAAACCCATGCCGCCGAATTCGGGGTCTGCGGCCATGCCGATCCATCCGCCCTCGGCGATGGCGCGGTAGCCGTCGGCAAAACCCGGCGACGTACGCACAACGCCGTTTTCCAGATGCGCAGGGTGAAGGTCGCCGTTGCGCTGCAACGGGGCAAGCACCTGTTCGGCAAGGCGCGCACCTTCGGTCAGGATCGCGCTTTGCACGTCGCCGGTGGCTTCGGCAAACTTCTCTGTTTCCGAAAGACGCGGAACACCGATGACATGTTCAAACAGAAATTCCAGTTCCCCAACGGGTGCGCGGTATCCCATTTGAATCTCCCCCTTCAGATGACCTTTGCAACGCGTGAGGCGAGGCGTTATGTCAGGCCAAATCTGCATACCGCACAGGGCGCGCCCTTCACAACCGGAACGTAGCGACAAATTGGAACCGATCGCCACAGAAACGCTCGACCCCGACGCCCATGGGTATGCGCGTGCGGTCACCATATGGCAACAAGGCGGGCTGGTCGCCTTTCCGACGGAAACCGTTTACGGCCTTGGGGCCGATGCAACCAACGGGACGGCGGTTGCGCGGATCTATGCAGCCAAGGGGCGGCCACGGTTCAATCCTCTGATCATCCATGTCGCCGATTTTGAAACCGCGCGCCGGTTTGGACACTTCAGCCCCATGGCGGCCGATCTGGCGCAGGCGTTCTGGCCCGGCCCGCTCAGCCTGTTGGTTCCGGTCATCAAGGGGGCCGGTCTGTCCTCGCTCGTGACCGCTGGCCTTGAGACCGTCGCGATCCGGGTGCCATCAGACCCGCTCGCCCACGCATTGCTGCGCGAATTCGCAGGGGCGGTCGCCGCGCCGTCCGCCAATCCGTCCGGCAGGATCAGCCCCACGACCAGCGAGCATGTCCTGGGCGCGCTTGGCGGGCGGATCGATGCGGTCATGGCGGGCGGAAAGTGTGAAATCGGGTTGGAATCCACGATCGTCGCGCCGGATCATTGCCCGCCGGGCCTGTTGCGGCCGGGCGGCTTGCCGGCCGAGGCCATCGAACGCATGATCGGTCAGGAACTGGCTTTGGCGGGAACGGGCGACGCCCCGAGTTCACCGGGACAGCTGCGCGTTCACTATGCGCCAAAGGCAAAGGTGACCCTGAACGTCCGGAACGCGGGCAAAAACGCACTCTGGCTGGGGTTTGGCGCAGGTTGCGCTGGTGCTGCGCTCAATCTCTCGCCCGTCGGCGATCTCAGCGAGGCCGCCGCCAACCTTTTTGCGTATCTTCATGAACTGGATGAACTGGCGGATCTGAAAGGGCTGAATGAGATCGCCGTTGCGCCGGTGCCACGGCACGGTTTGGGTCTTGGGATCAATGACAGGTTGGCGCGCGCCGCCAGCGACACGGCTTGAGCGTTTTCAGGCGTTTCCGCCGGATGCGGACAGAAAACTCGGCGAAATACCCAGCGACGCCAGCGCCGCCGTCCATTTATCCCCGTCGCCTTTTTGAAAGACAATCTCTGTTGACGCTTCACAGGTCAGCCAGCCGTTAGCCTGAATCTCGCTTTCAAGCTGGCCGGGGCCCCATCCGGCATACCCCAGCGCCAGCAGACACTCGCGCGGCCCGTCGCCATTGGAGATATCCTCCAGAATGTCCAGCGTCGCCGTCATGCCGAAACGCGAATCGACCTTCAGCGTGGACTCCGAACTGTCGTAATCACGCGAGTGCAGCACGAAACCCCGGCCATGTTCGACCGGTCCCCCGAAATTCACGCGGATTTCGCGCGTATCATCGCCGTGCGCAAGGTCGAGTTGTTCCAGCAAGTCTCCGAATCGCAGATCGGGGGCCGGTTTGTTGATGATCAGCCCCATGGCACCGTCTTCGGAATGGGCACACATGAATATGACCGAGCGTTCGAACCGCACATCCCCCATCGAAGGCATGGCAATCAGAAGTTTTCCACAAAGGTGCTGGGGTTCTTGCGCCGGATCCATTGCCAATACTTGGCGCTCTTCTTGATGCGTTTCAAGCGCAATAGTTGTGCGAATTCACCGTTCGCCCGATTGTGATTTTACCTCTTGCGCCGATTGCCGCTAACCTGGCGGGAACGAAAGGGATCAAACGCACCATGAAAGCCTTTGAATGGATTGCCGGGGGCGCGTTCCTGCTGGCGGTTGCGACGGGCGCGGTTGCGCAGACCGACGTGCCTGCCATGGAGGATATCGTCAGGATCGAACTGGTCGAAGGGTCGCGCCTTCCCTCCGGGCATCATCTGGCCGGGTTGAAGGTTTCGCTTGCGCCGGGGTGGAAAACCTATTGGCGCACGGCCGGGGAAACGGGCATCCCACCCCGGTTTGACTGGTCAAAATCCTCCAACCTTGCCGACGTGCGGTATTACTGGCCACGGCCGGATATTCTGGACGTTGACGGCTTTCGCATCATCGGTTTCAAGAACGAACTCGTGCTGCCGCTGGAACTGACGCCCGGCCCCGAGGGCGCGGACATCCACGCGGTTCTCAATCTGGAACTGGGCGTTTGCAGCAAGGTTTGCGTTCCCGTCAACACGCGCGTCAGCGCCGACCTCAGCGAAGAATCCGCAGAAGGCACGTTTCTCATAGAACTTGCCATGTCCGATCAGCCGCAAGAGGCATTGGCACATGGGTTGCGGTCTTTGTCCTGTGCGCTTGCAAGAACCGATGATGGTTATGCGCTGCGCGCCACAATCGATTTGCCAAAGGGTAAGGACGACGCCGAAGTCGTGGTGTTTGAAACGGATTTGAAGGACGTCTGGGTGGCACCATCAACCAGCAAACGCAACGGCGATCAGCTGATCGCCGAAACCAGCCTGATCAGTTTCACCGGCGAAACTTTCCGGCCGGATACGCGCGATTTGCGAATTACCGTCATTTCAAAATCCGCCGCGCTGGAGATTTCCGGCTGCCCGCCCCTTGAGAATTAAAACCTTGGCGCGCAATGAGTAATACCAACCCGACCAATCACCGACTTGTGGATGCCCGGTCTTAGGCGTAATTGATTTGATACACCGCGTCCCTCGCACCCATAACAGAGCAGCGATGAGGGCAGCGCCTGCCGAGGTGGGCGCTTTTTGGCGCGTGGTTTCCTCGTGGTAAATTCAGTGATATCAACGCATTCCACCGTTGCAAAAGCGCCCGCCGTCGTGCCAGAGGCACGCTTTCAGCATGACGGGCAGGCAGGCGCTGCCCGGCATATCCGCTGAGCGGGAATGGAGGCAGGGTTCGTGCTGAAAGGCCGGGGGTTGAAGGCGTGCTGCAAAGGCAGAACGAACGGTGTGGGATGCGCGACGTCGGCGAAAGCGCCAGCCCGTGCAGACGGGCCCCTGGGCTGAGGCAGTCCCGCTCAGGCGGAATCATCCTTTCGCCCAAGCAAAAAGACGGAAGCGGACAAACCGACGGCCAACAGACAGATCACGATCATGAAACCCGCAAACAACACAAATGATCCAAAGCCACCAGACAGCCATGAACCTTTTTCAATAAAGGCTGCGACCGCTGCGGACGGCCTTTGGAACCAGGCGAAATAGCCGACGCTGAAAACAAAAACCACAGCCCCGCTCAGCGCCGCGGACACGACAATCAGCCTTTGCTGCCACGCGATATTCGCCCCCGTAAGCATTCGGCGAAACGCCGCCATACGCAACGAGAGATCCCCCTGCATGGCAAGCAGGGACGGCACCAGCAAGAGCACAAGGACAAGGCCAAAACCCAACCCGTAACAAAGCGTAATCACCGTCGGCTTCAGGAATTGCGCCTGACGTGACGTTTCAAACAGCAGGGGCGCGAGCCCCAGAACCGTCGTGAGCGTGGTCAGCAGAACAGGCCGCAGCCGGTCGGTCACACCGTCCAGAATTGCGGTCGTGAAATCCCGATCACCGGCATATTCATCAATCGTGCTGACCAGAACAATGGAATCGTTGATGATGATGCCCGTCATTCCGATCAGCCCGACGACCGTGAACATTGACAGGGGAACCTCCCAGACGTGATGGCCGTAAATGGTGCCGACCAGACCGAACGGGATCACCGCCATGACCACCAGAGGGCGCGTCCAGCTTGAAAAGACCCAGGCAAGGGTCAGGAATATCCCGATGATCGCCAGCATGAACCCCAGTTGCGCATCGGCGAGAAACTCGTTTTCCTGTTCCGACAGGCCCGCCATGTTCCACGCAACACCGTAATCCCGCGTCAGTTCCGGCAATATGTCGTTCATCAGATTGTCGACGATCTCCTCGGCGCGTTTGGGATCGTCTTCGGAAATGTCTCCGGTGACGGAAAGGACGCGCAACCCGTTTTCCCGCTGGATCGTTGCGAACCCGATCTTGTCGGAAACCGTGACGATATCCGCCAGCGGCACATATTCGCCCAGAGGCGTTCGCATCATCGTGCTGTCCAGAAAATCCGCTGACATGGCACTTTCGGGCAGTTGAACCGTGATGTCGGCACTGCGCACGCCCATGGGATAACTGGCCGCCGTGATGCCATTCAGCCGCTGCCGTAAAACCCCGCCGATCCCGTCGATCGTGAACCCCAGCGCCTGCCCGCGCGGCGTGAGATCAAGGATCAGTTCCTGCTTGTCATACGGCAGATCATCCTGGAGCGACGACACTTCGGGGTTTTGCGCCAATGCCGATTTCAACGCCTCGGAGGCCTCTTTCAGAACACCGGCCGTCGAGCCGGACAACTGAACATCGATCGAGTCCCCCCCCGGCCCTGACCGCCAGCCCCGAAAGCTGAGCGTCTCCAGCAGGGGATGGCGACTGACGCTGTCCTGCAGATCGCCCAGAAACTGGAACGACGAATAAGACCGTTTGTCCGCATCGATCAGTTCGATCGATATCGCCCCCAGCAAATCCTTGTCCTTGGTGGACTGGCCGCTGAGGCCCCTGCCCGATGTGCCGCCGATCTGGCCCATGACGAAACTGACCGGGTTGGCGCCGTAATCGGCCTGGTATTGTTGCCCAAGGTCCCTGGTTGCACGTTGAAGTTCGCGCATCATTTCCAGCGTGTTCGCCCGGCTTGCGCCCGGAACCATCGCGAAATTCCCGGTGATCGATCCGCGTTCAGGTGCGTTGAAGAACCGCCATGTGACGTCGCCTCCGATAAAGAGGTTGACCTGCGTTGCGAGGATCAGGACGACCCCCGCCAGAACCGGATAGCGCAGGCGAATGACCCAGACCATGAGGGGGCGGAACAGGCGCGCGCGAAACCATGAAAACCCGATGTTGAAAACCGTGCTGGGCCAGTCGTACCAATGGCGTTTTTGCGCCGCCTTGAGCGCGTGACTCATGTGGTGGGGCAGAATCAGGAAACATTCGGTCAGGGATGCCAGCAACACGACGATGACGGTGAACGGAATATCCGCGATCAATGTCCCGAACCGGCCGCGAATGGCGGTCAGTGCGAAAAAGGCGACGACGGTCGTGATCGTTGCGGACACAACGGGCGAGGCCATCCGGCGCGCGGCGTTTTCAGACGCCTCGAGCGGACCTTCCCCCAGTCTGCGGGCGCGAAAATCGGCATGTTCACCAACGACGATGGCGTCGTCGACCACGATGCCAAGGGTAATGATCAGCGCAAACAGCGACACCATGTTTATGGTCAGGCCAGAGGCATACATCAACGCGATTGCCGCTGCCATCGATACGGGAATTCCCGCGGCCACCCAGAACGCCGTTCGGGCATTCAGGAACAGGAACAACAAGAGAAGAACAAGCCCCAGACCGACCGCACCATTGTCCAGAAGAATATTCAGCCGATCCGTGATCGCTTCGGCGCGGGTTCTGATCAGACGGACCGTCACGCCCCTGGGCATTGTTCGTTCCAGATCGCGGGCCACCCTTTCAACCGTTGCCTGCAATGAAATCGCGTCGCCCTGATCGGCGCGGTCAATCCTGATCGAAATCGCCGGGTCCTGGCCGACGAAATAGCTGCGGTTGCGGGTCACGCCGCTGGTCGACACCGCGGCCACGTCGCGAACCGTCAGTTTCGAGCCGTCGGCGTTCGATCTGACAACAATCGCGCCAATCTCGTCGGCACTGCGTTTGGCAACACCGGTGCGCACGCGCGTGGCGCCCCCGGCGACATCACCGGCCGGATCGACCCTTGCCTCCTGCGCGATGGCGTCGGCGATCTGACGCATGCTGACATCGTGTCGCATCAGCGCCTGTTCGCGGACCTGAACGATGGTTTCGGGCGCGCTTATGCCTCTGATTGTCGTGCGGGTCACGCCCTGGCGAAACAACAGCGCCACGAACTCGTCAGCGAACCGCGCAAGCTGGTCGGTGGACACGGGCCCCGTGATGACAACGTCCGTTACGCGATCACGCCAGTTCACCCGTTTGATGACCGGATCGTCTGCCTCTGCGGGCAACCCGGTCACGCTTTCCACCGCCGCCTTGACGTCTTCGCTGGCGCGCGCCATGTCGTATCCGGGTTCAAAATCCAGCCGCACAAGAGCACGTCCCTGATATGAGGTCGAGCTTGTGGTTTCAATCCCCTCGACCGTCATCAGGGCCGGTTCCAGCAATTGAACGACGGCGCCGTCGACGTCTTCCGGTCCGGCACCGTCCCAGGCGACGGAAACCGTGACCGTTTCAATGACGATGTCGGGGAAGAATTGCGACCGGATCTTTGTTGTCGCGATCAGCCCCAACACGATCATCACGACCAACATCAGGTTTGCTGCTGTCCGGTGGCGCGTGAAATAGGACAGGATGCCCGTCCCTGCGGATGACCCCGGCGCGGATCGTGCCATGTCAGCCACCCATCCGGGATTCGATACGCCGGACCATGTTCGCGGGCACCTTGTCCTCGTTCAGCCGCCCGATCAGTTGCTGCTTGCGATTGGCGGGAATGAACGCGTTGTTCTGAACGAACGCCACCAGTCTTGCGCGTCGCTCCGGCGACAGCGCGATCAGTTCAGGCCCGGCGGTATCAACGGGCGCAGCATCGTCCCGCCGAACGGGTTTCACCCGGATGCCTTCCCCCAGCAAGGGCGAACGCGCCTCGACGATTTCGCGACCGTAAAGATTTTCGGCCCTGACGATCGCCTTGTCCTTCTGGCGTCTCAGGACAGTGGTTTTTTGTGCAACCAGCCGGTCGTTTTCCCCCAGAACCAGAACATTGCCATCAGAATCAAGCGCCAGTGCCGGAAGAATGGCGACGTTTTCAAGCGGGGGTTCGCTGACGCTGACCGCGACGAAATCGCCAGGCCGGAACCCCGCAGCCGCCGTGGCGGGGATCGAGGCGAACACCAGCCTGCCGGTCTGACCAGCTCCGACTTCGGCGCCGACACGTTCAATCGAACCCTTCGCCGAAACGTCGAGCCCCAGAATATCGAGCGAGACCAGAACCTCGCCGCGGGCAGAACCGCCCGAAGCCGCAATCAGCCGCCCAAATTGGGTATTGGACAGTCGAAACGCCACTTCCAGTGCCGCAGGATCGATCAGCCGGCCGATTTTTTCGTTCGGGCCGACCAGCCCCCCCTGAACCACGCTGACAGCGCTGAGGAGCCCGCCAAATTCAGCAAAAACCTCGGTGTTGTCCAGTCTTCGCCGGGCCTCCGACACGCGAATCTCTGCGCGCGCGGCGGTGGTTTGAGACCGGCTGACACGGGCTTGCGCTGCCGACATTGCCTGCCTTTTCGCCAAGACGGCCTGATTTGCTGCGGCTTGCGCAAGTGCCGCGGTTTCAACGGCGGCCTCGGTTCCGACCGCTTTGCGCAGAAGATCGTTCTGTCGCTTCAGGGCGGCGTTTCGCAGTTTCGCCTGATCCCGCGCGGCCTCCAATTCATCGCCCGCCAACTCCAGAGCGGCCCTGGCTTCGGCCTGACCGGCCGTCGCCTCGGCCAGTTCCGTTTTCGAAACGCCCAGTGCCGAGCGCGCGTCCGCAGGATCGAGCGCAACCAGCAATTCGCCTTTTTCGACCGCGCCTCCCTCGACGTAATTGTCCGAAAGGTAACGAATGGTTCCCGAAATCGGCGCGCGCAGATCCAGTGTACGGCGCGAACGGATCTCGCCGAACGCGGCGATTTTCGGGGTCGCGGTCACGCTGTCGACCTCAAGAACATTGACCGCAAAAACCCGTTCGCGCGCCGGTCTGGCCGCTGTATCGCGTGACCAGCGTTCGTTCAACGTATTTCGCACCGATCCCGCCGCCAGCGCCAGCAACCCGACGGTCAGGGACAACAGGAACAATCCCATGATGCTGCGTTGCACAAATCTCATGCCGTCCGGACCTCTGGTTTTTCCTTCTGAAGGCGATCATCAGCCTTGGGCGTAGACCTAGCATTTCACATGGCAAACGCCAACGCCAAGCCAATGACGCATGTGTCGGCCTATTTTCGCCGCTCGTGTTCCTGAAGCCTCGGCATGATTTCAACGAAATTGCAGGGCATGCGGCGATAATCGAGTTGATGAACGAGGATTTCGTCCCATCCGTCCTTGCAGGCACCGGGCGAACCGGGCAGCGCAAAGAGATAGGTTCCCCTCGCCACCCCCGCGCAGGCGCGGGACTGAACGGCGGACGTGCCGATTTTCTTGACCGAAATCATCGTGAAAAGGGTTGCAAAGGCATCGATCTCTTTTTCGTAAACGTCCCTGTGGGCTTCGACCGTGACATCGCGCCCGGTCAGACCGGTTCCGCCGGTTGAAATAACAACGTCGATCGCGGGCTGCGAACACCACTGGCGCAGTTGGGCGGCGATCTTGTCACGTTCGTCCCTGACGATCTGCCGGTCGGCGACATTGTGACCCGCCCCGGTGATCCGGTCGATGAGAACCCGCCCGGATTTGTCGTCCGCCAGTTCGCGACTGTCTGAAACGGTCAGCACCGCGATATTGAGGGCGATGAACTCCCGCGTTGGTTTCCTGTCGGTCATTCTCTCTGATCCAATCTTTTTTTCAACGCTTGCAAATCCACCCACGCCTGGCGTTTTGCAATGGGATTGCGCAGCAAATACGCCGGATGAAACATCGGCAGCGCGGGCCGCGCGTGCACCGTCGTCCAGCGACCGCGAAGACGCGTTATTCCCTTTTCGCCGAGCAGGGCCTGACAGGCAGCATTGCCCATCGGGACCACGATTTCCGGCGCCGCCAATTGGATATGGCGTTTCAGGAAAGGCAGCATCATCGCGATTTCCTGCGGCTCGGGATCGCGGTTCTGGGGCGGGCGCCAGGGCAGAACATTGGTGATATAAACCGCCGTTTGCGGTTGGTCGGACCGACGCGACATTCCAATCGCCGCCAGCATCTTGTCAAGCAACTGACCCGCCCGCCCGACAAACGGCGCACCTTGGATATCCTCGTCACGCCCGGGCGCCTCGCCGATGATCATCACGCGTGCAACGGGGTTTCCGTCGGCAAATACAAGATTTCGCGCGCCCTTGCGGAGATCGCAATGATCGTACGTTGCAAGCCCCTCCCGCAGCGCGATCAAATCCCCGCAAGCCGCCGCCGTCGCACGCGCAACCGCAACGGCCTCGTCTTCGGATCCCGGCCGCTCTGTTTGTGCCATGGGCCGCGGTCGAGCGGCGGGTTTGGGCGACGAATGTTCGACCTCATACCGGTTGACGGCCTCGTCACCGATCGCCTCGGTCGCGCCAATCTCTATCTGCCACTCCAGAGCAGCCAGCGCAGCTTCAAATTCGTCTTCCAGCATCAGAGATCCCATGATCGAGGCCATTTTCAATTTAGGGCGTAGACCTCTAAACCGCACGCCGCCAGCGCGAAGTGCGCGAAATATCAGGGGTTTGCGACGCGCCGTCAATAGTGGGTCTGTTTGCAAGCGGCGCACACCGCCGAGATGAAGCGATTTTCGCGCCCTGCGGACTCAAAGGATTTCCGCCCTGTCCCGTGTTGCAACCCCTTGAAATAGCGCCCCACTTCCTGCGGGCTTGCGCCTTGTCGGGACAAAATCCGGCGAACTGGCGGTGCGTGGTTTAGTGGTCTGCGCCCGAGTCACCTGAATCCAAAGTTCGCAGCATACCAACGGCCGTTTTCGTTGACCCTTATGAGTGGGCGGGAAAGACCGGAGCTGGCCTGAAGGGACGTTGACGTTCGCCCCGGTTCAATCCACCCCCGCACGGCCCTGCGCCTGCCCGTGGGGTGGCGTTCGCAACGCCGGTTCGGGGCACTTTATCCCAGCAAAACCCGAACGAACGGGGTGGGATGCGCGACATCGGCGAATGCGCCAGCCCGCCGGGACGGGCAGACGCAGGGCCGGGGCGCTTTTTGGCGCCTGTTAACCGGCCCGGGGCAATCGTCACCGGCGGCTTCAGGCCCAGAAGCGCCCGTGCGGGCCTCGCGTTTTCCCTGATTTCGATGATACGAGTTTTGAATCCACGATACTGGGGTTCGCGACATGTCCCGTAAATCCCTTGTTTGCACGCAATGCGACCCCTATAACGCGCCAAACAGAGAAAAGAGTTCTGATGAGCTTCCATGCGCGACATCTTTTGGGAATAGAGACCCTTTCGCGCGACGATATCCTGAGCATTCTCGACCTTGCCGACAAATACGTCACGATCAACCGCGCCAGCAACAAGCATGGCGACGCGCTGGCGGGCATGACGCAGGTCAACATGTTCTTTGAAAACTCGACGCGTACGCAGGCCAGTTTCGAACTGGCCGGCAAACGTCTTGGCGCTGATGTCATGAACATGGCGATGCAGGCCAGCTCGATCAAAAAGGGCGAGAGCCTGATCGACACGGCCATGACCATCAATGCAATGCATCCGGATATTCTGGTCATTCGCCATCCCAATTCCGGTGCGGTCAACCTGTTGGCGGAAAAGGTAAACTGCGCGGTCCTCAACGCAGGTGACGGACGGCATGAACATCCGACGCAGGCCTTGCTTGACGCGTTGACGATCAGGCGCGCCAAGGGGCGTCTTCACCGCCTGTCCATCGCCATTTGCGGGGATATCGCGCATAGCCGGGTTGCACGGTCGAACATCATGCTGCTGGGCAAGCTGGAAAACCGGCTGCGCCTGATCGGGCCGAAAACCCTGATGCCGTCGGGCATTTCCGATTTCGGGGTCGAGGTTTTTGACGATATGCGCGAAGGATTGCGCGACGTTGACGTCGTCATGATGCTGCGTCTGCAAACCGAGCGTATGGATGGCGGGTTCATTCCATCAACGCGCGAATATTACCACCGCTGGGGGCTGGACGCCGAAAAGCTTGGCCACGCGAAGGCCGACGCCATCATCATGCATCCCGGCCCAATGAACCGTGGGGTCGAGATTGACGGAACTCTGGCCGACGACATCCGCCGGTCGGTCATTCAGGAACAGGTCGAAATGGGTGTCGCGGTTCGGATGGCGACGATGGATCTCTTGACACGGCGCACGCGTGATCCCGGCGATGTTGGGGTCATGGCATGACGACCGCGGGTTGGGAAGGCATTTTCGAAGAAGGCGAACACATCCTGTGGCAGGGCAGGCCGGACGGACAAATCGCGGTGCGTGCGGGAAACATCGTGGGGCTGGTCTTCGGGCTTTTCTTCGCGGGATTCGCCTTGTTCTGGATGATCATGGCATTCGCAGCGGGTGGCTTTTTCTGGATGTTCGGGCTTTTGCATTTCACGATCGGGGTCGGCATTTCCGTTGGGGCGGTTTACGGCAGCGCCTACAAGCGCAGGCACACGTGGTACACACTGACCAACCGCAACGCCTATATCGCGGTCGATCTGCCCTTGGCAGGCAAGCGGCTGATGACCTATGCGATCACACCGGGCAGCGTCCTTGATCTTGACGACGGCAATCCTGCCTCGGTCATGTTTGCGACGCGGACGCGGCGGACAAAGAACGGCACGCGCGACGTTCGTGTCGGGTTTGAACGCATCGCGGATGGACGGACGGTTTATGGCCTGTTGCGCAAGATCCGGAAGGAGGCGGGATGACAGGTCTGCTCTTGCAAAACGCGCGCCTGATCGACCCCGTGAAAGGGCGCGTCGACGCCGGCGATTTACGGATCCACAAAGGCGTCATCGCAGACACGGGGCCGGAACTGGCCGCGAAAAAGAACGACCGTATGATCGACTGCGCGGGGTTTTGCCTTGCACCGGGAATCGTCGATATCGGGGTCAAGATCGGCGAACCGGGGGAACGGCACAAGGAAAGCTTCAGGACCGCCGGAGAGGCGGCCGCCGCCGGAGGTGTGACCACGATCGTCATGCGCGCCGACACCAAACCGGCAATTGATACGCCGGAAACATTGGCCTTCGTTCTGGCGCGCGCGCGGGCGGAAACGCGTGTGCATGTCCATCCGATGGCGGCGCTGACCAAGGCCCGCGCCGGGCGCGCGATGACGGAAATCGGGTTGCTTCAGGACGCCGGTGCGCTGGCCTTCTCGGACGGGGATGCGGTCTGTACCGACCCGAAGATATTCACAAGGTGCCTGACGTATGCGGCCTCCATGGGGGCGCTGGTGATCGGCCATGTTCAGGATCAGGGGCTGAGTGACGGGGCGGTGATGACCACGGGCACGCTGGCGACCAGGCTGGGGCTGCCGGGCGTGTCACGCGTGGCCGAGAGGATCGGTCTTGAACGCGATCTGGCGCTGGCCGAGGTGACCGGCGCGCGCTATCACGCCGATCAGGTCACGACGAGCGACGCGTTGCCGGCCCTCGGACGCGCAAAGGAGGCAGGGCTGGATGTCAGCGCCGGTATTTCGGTTCATCACCTGACGCTGAACGAACTTGACGTCGGGGATTACCGCACGTTCTTCAAGGTGAAACCACCCCTCAGGCCCGAAAGCGACCGGCGCGCGATGGTCAATGCTGTTGCCTCGGGACTGATCGACATCATCTGCTCGATGCACACACCGCAAGACGAAGAAAGCAAACGCCTGCCGTTCGAGGAGGCCGCCAGCGGCGCCGTTGCCCTTGAAACCTTGCTGAGCGCTTCGTTGCGCCTGATTCACGCCGGGGACATGGATCTGGCACAGCTTTTTCGCGCGCTCTCGCTTAACCCGGCCGAGCGGCTGGGCCTGCCCGGAGGGCGGTTGTCAAAGGGCGCTCCTGCCGATCTGGTCCTGTTTGATCCGGACGCGCCGTTTGTTCTTGACCGGTTGAAACTGCGCTCGAAATCCAAGAACACGCCGTTTGACGGCGCACGAATGCAGGGTCAGGTTCTGCGCACCTTCGTGAGCGGCGCGCAGGTTTACACAAGGGATGACGATGTTTCCCAGCGTTGAACCCCCCTTTGCAATCCTCGTTCTGGCCGGGGCGCTGGGTTATCTGCTGGGATCACTACCCTTTGGATTGATCGTCGCGCGCCTGATGGGGCTGGGAAACCTTCGCGAAATCGGTTCGGGCAATATCGGGGCGACAAATGTCCTGCGGACCGGCAACAAGACGGCGGCTTTCCTGACGCTGGTCTTTGACGCGGGCAAGGGCGCAGCGGCCGTCTTGGTCGCCCAGCTTCTGTTTGGCGCAACGGCCGCACAAATTGCCGGGTTTATGGCCATTGGCGGGCATCTCTTTCCCGTCTGGCTGACGTTTCGCGGCGGCAAGGGCGTCGCGACGTTTCTGGGGTTTGTGCTGGCGCTCGATTTCACCGCGGGTCTGGCTTCCTGTGCGGTCTGGTTGCTGGTGGCGGGCGTGTTGCGCTATTCCTCGCTCGCCGGTCTGGTTTCGGTCCTGTCGGCCCCGATCTGGCTTTTTGGTTTTGGCCAGCCACAAGCGGTTGGCCTGTCGCTGGTTCTGGTTGCGCTCATCTGGTGGAAACATCGCGCCAATATCGCGCGTCTGCTTCAAGGCTCTGAATCAAAGATCGGCAAGCGTGGCTGATATGGA
>CAYXNM010000044.1:0-16441 GCA_964466385.1 uncultured Rhodobacter sp.
GCGAACGCCACCCCACGGGCAGGCGCTGGGCCGTGCGGGGATGGATTGAACCGGGCAAATCGCAACCTCCCCTTCAGGGGCAGAAGTGGCCCTGCCCACACGCAATTCGGAGGGTCAGTCGGGCCGTTGGTCTCGGCCGTTCTAAACGACGCCGTTGATCCATTCCTGAAGTGCGGATTTCGGTGCGGCACCGGTCTTGTTGGACACAACCTGCCCGTCCTTGAACATGAACAGCGCCGGGATACCACGCACGCCAAGCGCCATTGGAGAGCTTGGGTTATCGTCCACGTTCACCTTGGCGATCTTGATCTTGCCTTCATACTCGGCCGACAATTCCTCCAGCGCCGGGCCGATCATTTTGCAAGGACCGCACCATTCCGCCCAGAAATCCACGACAACCGGAATGTCGGAGTTTTTGACTTCTTCGTCGAATGTTGCGTCGGTGACTTTTACTGTTGCCATTTTGCGGCCTCCTGACCGGATATCATTGCGTTGGCCGCAACGTAAGTACGCCCCTTCCGAGCGTCAAGATGAGACTGCCTGTGCAAACGCCCTGGTCACGGTGTCGTGTGAAATATGAACAAGTTCGCCGGTTCGGGTCCAGAGCAGGGCCGTTTCGATCCTGCGTAAGGGATAGATTGCTTCCAGCGCGTGAACATATGCGCCAAGCTGCGCGCAAATGCCCTCGGGCGTTTGATCGGCGGTCTGCGGCGGGTTGGCATGAGACTTGAAATCAACGGCGAGAATGCGCTCGTCCGTGATCACCAACCGATCGATAATCCCGGTTATTCTTTGTTCGCCAAAGGGGGCGGTCAGGGGAACCTCGGCCAGCGTGTCAGGGGCAAACAGAAACCCAAGGCGCGCTGAGTTGAGGATATTCAACGCTTCGGCAATGATCGCCCCGGCGTTTCCGGGCGGTTCTTGCGCGAATTCCGGCAGGCTTTCCAGAATGCCCGTGGCACGTTGCGCGCGATCATCCGGGTCGATTTCGGGCAGCCGTTCCAAAAGCGCGTGAATCCCGATTCCGCGCCTGCGGGCGTTTTCCGCGCCATCCGCGCCTGACGGCATTTCGGCCACGGGATCATGGCCAAGGTCCGAGGGGGACAGAACCTCTGACAACGGGCGGACCGGGGGGGCCGGTTTTGACACCCAGTCCGGCAGGGCGACCTGTGCAGGTGGTTTACGTTCGTCCCCCTGCGTGCCCGTCCGGTGCCAGTTTCCCGGCGCATATCGCCGGATTTCCTGGCCAAGATACTCAAGAGGCGCGGGACGCAGAGCTTCAAGTGCCTGTTCGGCGATGTCATACCAGCAGCCGTCACCGTGCGAATAATTGCCGGACCCGCAGACGATCAGCCAGTTTTCGGCCCGCGTCATGGCGACATAGAACAGCCGCAACCGCTCGGCCCGGTCAAACGCCGCGCGCTGTTCGCTTTCCACGCGCATCGGCTGTGGCATCTTTTCCCGCGCCACGGACCAGACCGGCACACCGTCCAGCGACAGAATATCCGCCGCGCCGCGAGGTTTGCGAAAAGACGTGTCCGGCAGGATCACGATCGGTGATTCCAGCCCCTTGGCGCCGTGAACGGTCATCACCCGGATTTCGGTTGAGGTCGTGTCCATTTGCCGCTTGATCGAGGATTCGTCGCTTTCCATCCATTCCAGAAACCCGGTGAGGGTGGGGGCCTCGATCTGTTCATATTTCAGCGCCCGGTGAAGCAGGGCATCAATGCCGTCCTCGGCCTCGGCGCCCAGTCTGGCAAGCAGACGTTCGCGTCCGTCATGAATTGTCAGAATGCGTTCGATCAGCTCAAAAGGACGAAGGTAATCGACCTGACCGCGCAGATCGTCAAGGATGTCGACACATCGCGGGTGATCGCCAGCCTTCGCGCGCAGCGCAGCCCAGAGAACCCCTTGCCGATCGTGGGCAAGGTCAAAGAGTTGCGATTCGGTCACCTCGAACAATGGCGAGCGCAGGACGGCGGCCAGCGAAAGATCGTCTTCTGGCGTCAACAGGAAGCGCAAAAGCGCGGTCAGGTCGCGCACGGCAAGTTCCCCCGCGACCTTCAGACGGTCAGCCCCGGCAACGCGCAACCCCTTTTCTTTGAGCGCCCTGATGATGCCGAAAAACAGCGTCTTTCGGCGCTGGACAAGGATCAGGAAATCGCCTTCCCTGACGGGCCGGTCGCCCGATGCCCTCGGGATGGTTTCACCGCCGTCGATGATGGCCCTGATCGTCGTTGCGATCCGGTCGGCCAGCAATAGATCCGGGTCATCCGGCAGCGGGGTGTCCACGGGATCGAACCAGTTCGGCCTGTCCGAAGCAGCGGGCGTTTCCATGAACGGCCAAAGGTCGATGCGCCCCGGTAAATCGCGGTGAAATGCCCTGTGAAGCATGGCTGCCGGTGCATCCTGCGCGCTTGTGTGAGCAACGGCCTTGTCGACAAAATCAAGAACGGTTTGCGATGAACGGAATGAAAACCCAAGGGCGCCCGTCGCAAGAGACCGGTTTACGCCCGCCAGCATGCGCGAAAAATCCTGTTTCATCCGCGCAAACTCAACCGGGTCCGCACCCTGAAACGAATAGATCGATTGTTTTTCGTCCCCCACGACAAAGACCGAACGTTCGGTTTGTCGTGCCGAAAGACCGGTAAAAAACTCCTGCGCGAGGCTTGCGATGACCGCCCATTGTTCCGGGCTGGTGTCCTGTGCCTCGTCAACAAGGATATGGTCGATACCCCCGTCAAGGCGGAACAGGACCCATTGCGCCATTTCGCTTTTTGTCAGCAAGGCGCGGGTCCTGGCGATGAGATCGTCAAAATCAAGCCAGCCAAGTGCCTCGGCTCTGGCGGTGTAGTCCGCAAGGAAGGATTGCGCAAAAGCGTGCAGGGTCCGCGCTTTTTCGGCGGACTCCAGCGCGAGGGCGGCGAATCTGGTCTGACTGACCCGGTCCATGAAGGCCTGAACCGGTGCAAGCAGGTCACCAAGAGCGGTTGCCGCATTCCTGGTGGGAATGGAAGCGGTTTTGGGCTGGTGCCAATTGGGGCGGGACTTCAGCAGCAGCATGTCGAAAAGCGCCTCAAGATCGTCCATGCCCGGTTGCGCGGGGTCGATCGCCTCCAGCACGTCCGCCAGGCTTTGCATGGTCTTGGCCTGTTGGCGCAGAATGGCGATGGCAGGCGGCATCCACCGCGTTTCGCTGCCATCAAAAGGCAGGTTCGGCAGATCGGCCAGCCCAAAGTCCGGCGGCAGGCCGAACGCTTTCCAGATCGCGGACCGTTCGGAATGTTCCGCGAATGCCTGTCTGTGCGCGATCAGTGTTTCCAGAAACGTGTCCGGGTCCTTGCCGCCCAGAAGCATCGCCATCGCTTCAAAGACACCGTCGCGGGTGTCGGACGCCATGCTTTCCAGAACTTCGGCACGCAGTCGTTTGGCGCTGCGGGCGTCCATTTCCTGAAAATCCTGCGAGACGCCTGCTTCCAGGGGGAATCGTCGCAACAAAGCGGCGCAAAAGGAATGGATGGTCTGAATCTTCAAACCTCCCGGTGTTTCCAGCGCGGCGGCGAACAATGTCCGGGCGTGGGCCAGAGCCTTGGTGTCGGTCGCGGTTGCGTGCTCTCCCAGACCTTCGAGCGCCTCGGCCAGCTTTTGATCCGGCATCATGGCCCATTCGCCCAAACGGGCGAAAAGGGTATTCTGCATATGGGCCGCCGCCGCTTTGGTGTAGGTCAGACAAAGGATTTTCTGCGGTGGTACATGCCGAAGCAGAAGGCGGGCGACCCGGTCCGTCAGGACCTTGGTCTTGCCCGAACCAGCGTTGGCCGAAACCCAGGTGGATGCCGAGGGGTCGGACGCGGTGTTCTGGGCCTGTGTCGCATGATCAGCCTGCATCACTTCGCACCCGTGACGGCAGTCGGATCGCTGTCATCCCACTCGCCCAGACGCGACAGGTGATCATAATCCGAAATGTCGGTCCGGCGTTCCATCCGCGCACGCGCGGTGTATCCCAGATCGGGGTTCTGATAGGCCCGGATGAGGGTTTTCAGCCCCTCCAGCGTTGCGCCGGCCAGACCCTCGGGCATGCCAAGATTGCGTGATTTGGCGCTGCCAAGGCCGATATATCCCAGCTCTGAAACATCGGTGGCGGGCAGTCCCCTGAACCCGCCCCGTTCAGCAATGGCCGCTTCAAGCGGCAATTGTTTGTCGAAATGTTCGACCTGCGGGCCGGTCGGCACCGCGCCGGTCTTGTAGTCGTAAATGATCAGACTGCCATCGGGCGCGCGGTCGATGCGGTCAGCCTTTCCGGTCAGCCGGAATTCAGGATCGCCCAGATCGAGGGATGCACCGATTTCGAACCGGTCGGGGGTTCCGGCCTCCCGACGCATCCTTTCCTCTGACAGGAAGGCATCTGCTGCATTCACCAGTCGCGCGCGCCAGATGCACCGGGCCGCCGGAAAAGGGACTGATTCGGCAAGTTCACCGTCAAAGATTTCCAGCAGCAATTCCCGTGCATTATCCGGCAGACCATCAAGCGTCTGTTGCCCGAACCTTTCCATCGCGGAATGAACGGCCAAACCGCGCAAAAGCGCATCCGCCGCCGGCACCAAAGGGTCAAGCGGCCAAAGTTTCAGGATCTTGCGTGCGTAAATAGCGTAAGGATCCCGGATCAGTGTCCTGATCTGCGTGACCGAAAGACGGTTTGGCCGGGCGGAGGGCGCTGGTTTGGGCGAGGGCCGTCTTGCAGGCGTCAGGTTGGTTTTCGGGCGGTCCGTTTCTGCGGCAAGGTCCAGCCAGTGCTGCCCGCGCGCGCGCATTTCCGAAAGGGCGGTTTCGCCGTTCACGTCAAGTCCCGACAGTAGATTGGTCAGCCGGATCAACCACCGCGAGGCGATCGTCGGTGCTTCGTGGTCACGCAGACTGCGACAGAGGAAAACCCGGTTCCCAGCGACCGCCTGCTGAAAATCATGGGCAGACAGGCCGATCTTGCGTTCCGGTGGCAACAGGCCGGCCTGCGCGCGCATTTCGCGGCTCAGCCACGGATCGGCGCCGGGCATGCCGGGCCAGATGCCCTCGTTGAGACCGCCAAGGATGACGGTATCGGCGTTTTGGACCCGCGCCTCCAACGTGCCCCAGATCGTGATGTCCGGATGAGGCCGCTCAGGGTTTCTGATCTCCTCGGTTGCCAGAAGTGACAGAAAGACACCGGAATATTCCGCCGCCGTCATTTCACCGCCGGCGTCGGCATTGCGGCTTATGGAATCAAAGAGCCGCCGCGCTGTTTCCCCGGTCTCACCGGCCCAAACCGCACTCGGCGCGTCGCCAATCGCCGGGCCAAGCGCCAGTTTTTCCGCCATCAGCAGGTGGCGCGCAACATGCGTCGCAAAGGGCAATTCTTCGGCCGCGTCACCGGTTTGGCCAAAGCAGTCGTCCAGCCAGGCCGCCCAGTCAGGCGCGCCGGGATCGTCCTGCCGTTTTCGCGCCCATTCCCTGATCGCGGAAAACTCCGGATAGGGCGCGCCGCCGCGCAGCAAATCAATTTCCAGAGCGCGGCTGCGAAGAAGGTGCGGGCCGCGCGTGGCACGCGTGAACCCTGTCAGGGGGTGTTTGAGCAGTTTCAGAAGGGACTCGCCCGTCAAGTCCTGACTGAAATGCCGCGCAACGAGGCGCAGGAAAATGCCGACGGGTGTCTGTGGCAACGGCGTGCCACCGCTGTCGTCCGGCAGGATTTTCCACCGCTCAAGCGCGGTCGTCACAAGGCGCGAAAGCTGGCGGTCCGGGGTGATGAGGGTCGCGGTCGTGCCCTCCTCGGCCGCCGAGCGCAGGACGAGTGCGATGGCAAGCGCCTCGGCGCGTTGCGAAGGCGCCTCGATCAGGGAAAGACCATCGGTGGCCTCTGCGAGATCGCCCAGTCCGGGGCCTTCGCGCAACCATTGATCCGTGACCGGCGCCGGGCGCAGCGCCAGCGAAACCAGACGGTTCCGGGCAGGCCGGACCGGTGCGGCGCCCGACCAGTTTTCGATGTGGGCAGGATCAAGGCCAAGGTTCCCGATCAATGCGATCATCCCGCTTTGCGGGTGGTCCGCGATGGTATTGGGGTCGGCGAGTGTTTTGAGGGCATTGTCCGGCAGATCGAAATCGAACCCCGGCAGAACGACCGCCCCCTGCGGCAGGCCGGCGACCAGTTCCATGAACAGCGCCGTGGCCCCGCGCGACCCGGTGGACCCTGCGATGATGATCGGGTGCCGGGGGGGTGCGGATTGCCACGCCTCAGACAGGTGCGTGACCACTTTGCGCAACCGCGCGCCGGGGCCGGGATCGGTTGAACCGTCGAAATATGGCCGCATCAGTTTCAGGAATTTCAGGCTGCGTTCCCAATGTGCGGCGTGTTCGGCAACGTCCAGGGTGTCGAGCGCGTCAAGGTCCACGCCTTCGGTGTGCATCTCGTCAACCAGCGCGACGAGCGAATCGGCCAGGCTGAAAATGGAACTGCGCGGTGCCATGTCCGGCGCGGTCCGCAACAGGGCCGCGACGGTTTGCGCCACTTCCAGCCGCTGGCGAATGGATGGTGCGACCGGCGGCAGCAATGGCGCGTAAAGCGGATCGTTTGCCAGATCCGTGATCACCCGGATCCGGGGCAGAAACCGGGCGTGCCCGCGCGTCAGCAGATCGCGCAGCTTTCGCGCCGAGCGTTGGGTGTTGAGGAATACCTCGACCCGTGCAATCGCTTCGGGCGCGCTGCCCGCCAATCGCGCCGTCAATCCATCTACCAGGCCGGGAAGAAAGTCGCAGCCCGGTGGAAGCGCGAAAAGCCGGGGGGTTTGGGACGGTTCAAACATCGCGTTCCCTCCCCAGCAGTCGTTCAGCCGCCCCGATACCTTCGGGAGCGCCGACATCGGCCCAGCCCCCGCCGTATATGTGCCCGAAAAGACGGCGACGGGCAATCAGCCGGTCCCAGATCACGTTGAGTGAAAAGGTATCGTCCGGTTGTTCGGTCGCAAGACCCGGCTTGATGATCTGAACACCCGAATAGACGAACGCGCCGGTTTCACGCGCGGCATCACGCGAAACGGCGCCGGTTTCCGAAAGGACGAAATCGCCCCGCCCCTTGTGCCCTGTCGCCTGTGAAAGGGGGATCAACAGCAAAAGCGCGTCCATCCGGTCGGGTGACCAGATGCGCCCAAGCGTCGTCACGGGGTTTTCACCCGTCCAGATCACATCGGAATTGAGCGTGAAAACCGCATCCTCCCCGATCAGGGGGACCGCCGCCTTCAACCCGCCGCCGGTTTCAAGTGCGTGATCGCGTTCGCGGGAAAAGCGGATGTCGTTGCGGTTCGAAAGATGGCTTTCGATCATGCCGCCGAGATAGTGCGTATTGACGATCTTTCGCGAAATGCCCGCTTTGTCGGTAAGGTCCAGCGTGTGATCGATCAACGCTTTTCCGGCGACCCGGATCAGCGGTTTGGGAAGATCGCGCGTCAATGCACGCATCCTTGTGCCATGCCCGGCGGCGAAGATCATGGCCGTATCAGGTTTCAACAGCGACCCCCTTCCTGGATGGAATGCAGCACGGTCCGGGACGGCGGGGGCAGGTGCGTGTCGACGAAATGCCGCAAATCCGAAAGAGAGGGGTGGGACAGATCGTTTTCCAGATGCGCCCAGACACGCTCAATCAGGTCAAGATAGGCCGCCTTGCCGTCGCGCAGGAACAGGCGGGTAAAGATCCCGATGATCTTGAGGTTTCGCTGCGCGCCAAGGGTTGCATAGGCACGCATGAACGCGTCGCCCCGCACGCCCGTCTGCCGGCAATACCTGTCGATCATCGCGTCTCTGAGATCAGGCGACGTATCGCGCCGCGCATCTTCAAGCAAAGACACAAGATCATAGGCCGGATGCCCCCAAAGCGCATCCTGAAAATCCAGCAACCCGACGCGGGCGATGCCGGTTCTTTCGGGAAGCCAGATCAGGTTCTCGGCGTGGTAATCCCTGAGGACAAGACAGGTCCGATCGCCGCTGATCCGGTGACAGGTGTCCTTGATGATCCGTGCGAATTCCCGCGCCAAACCCGACTCCGCCGGGGTTTTCGTTGCCGCTGGCAGATACCATTCCATGACCAGATTGCTTTCACGAACGTATTCTTGGGCGCTGTAAGGCAACAGGTTTTCGGGACGTTCAACCGAAGCCAGCCGGGCAAGGGCATCAACGGCGGCGGCATAAAGACCGGCTTCCGCTTCGGGGTGATCGGCACAGACGCGCGCGTATAACGCGTCGCCAAGGTCCTCCATCAGGACCAGGCCGGCTTGTCTGTCTTCGGCGATGATTTCCGGTGCGCTGAAGGCGGCGGAAGAAAGATGCCGCGCCACGCGAAGGAAAGGATCACTTGACCCGGCGGAGGCAACCGGTGCGTCCATCAGGATCATCGAGGCGGTTTCGCCCGTGCGCCCGATGCGGAAATAGCGCCTGCTCGATGCGTCCTGCTCCAAAGGGTCGATCCGGGGCGACGGGATCCCCGCGGCTTTCAGGAAATGCAGGATTTCCGTCATCCGGTCCATCAACGGCCCCCCTGTTCGGATTGCATCAGGCGCAACCGTTCGCCAAGCGCGTCCCACTTCGGATCGCGCGCGGAAATGCCGAGCCGACGCTCCCCCGCGCGCGGGGTCGTTGAGAACTGAAGCTCAAGCGCGTTTTTTGGTTTGAACCGGCCCAGCCTGTCGGGCCATTCCACAAGGCATAGCCCGGTGTCAAACGCATCAAAAAGCCCCAGTTCGTCGAGTTCCTGCAAATCCGTCAGCCGGTAAAGGTCGCAATGCCAGATTTCGAATGCGGTGCTTTCATAGGTTTGGACCAGCGTGAAGGTTGGCGAGGGGATATCCTCGATGCGGCCCGATCTTGCCAGCAGTTCGGCGATCAGCGCGCGCGCGAAGTGGCTTTTTCCGGTGCCGATCTGACCCGAGAGCAGGAGTGTATCACATCCTGAAACCGACCCGATCAGGGAGCGGGCGAACACAGCAGTCGCCTCTTCGTTGCCGAAGCTCAGGTTTGCTGTCCAGCGTGGTTCCGTCGGGTCTGCCATTGCCGAATTCTGGACATTGTTTCAGGTCTCCGCAAGCTGCCTCTGCCCGGATCGCACTGAATTCACGGCCGGATCGCCGATCTGACCGGGACTGGCGGAAAAAGTGCACATGATCGCCCGGTGTGCCAGACGTTTTGCCACGATGTCCAGTCCCGTGCCCCGGGGTCCGGTAACGGTGCCACGTAAAGGGGCGCGAGATTCCTGCGCCCGCAGGAACTGACGAAAGTCCTGCCAGAGCGCGCAGGTCCGGTCGTTTTCCTGCCAAAGCAGGATCGCGTTTTCGAGCGTCGCCGGTGCCAGCATTTCACGCGGGTCACTGTCCCAAAGCCGGACATAGGCGTCATTTGCGGCAACGACGTTTCCCTCGCCGGAAAACACGATGATCGCGTCATCAAGGCTGTCCATAACGGACTGGTTGATGTCGGTTTCGGCGCGAAACTGGCGTTGAAGGGCGATTGACGCGGAAATATCCTCGAACAGGAAGGCGACGGCGCCTTCGGGATGCGGTCGACCGGTCACCTTGTAGGTCTGGCCCGCGGGAAGAGGCCAGTTTTCCTGATAGGTTCCGTCCAGCGCAGCCTTTTCCAGCGCTTCGACCTTGCCCCGCCAGGTGCCGTAGTTCTTGGGCTCCGGGATTTTCCTGTTTTCGCGAAGCGTATCCAGAAAGGCGGTCAGCGTCGGGCGCGCGGTCAGCCAGGCGGCATCGGTCTGGGTCAGGTCCGAAAGCGCCGGGTTGAACAGGGCCAGCTTGCGGTCACGATCGAAGATTGCCAGACCGACCGGCAAATGGGCAAATGTCTGGGCGAGGGTCTGGATGAAATTACGCAGGGCTTCCTCGGCCTTGACAAGGTGATCAGCCGGGTTGGCCAGATAGAGCGTTCCGTTTTCCGGCAGGGGGATCGCCGTCAGTTCAAACCACGAGGGCCGGTCCGGATCATTCCCGCTGAGTGAAACGCGCGCCTCCGGGATTTCACCGATTTGCCCGACAAAAAGGTCGGGGAGGATTTCCGATGTTTCACCGGCTTTGTTTTTATAAGCACGGTTCGCCCAATCGACCGGTCCGCCGTTTGAGCGGTGCCATGCAAGGACCGGCAGATTGTCAGCGAGGTTTTTCAGGTGCCCAAATTCGATCCGGTCGGGATTGTGAAAGGACGGGGCCGACGAAACCGGCGCGTCGGGCAACCGTGGTTTGTTTGCGGCGTTTTCATCCCTGCTCAGTTTCCAGCCAAACAGAAAGACGGCAACCAGCGCCGAAGCGAGGCTCACCCCGCCGGTCACCAGGAAATATGTAATCTGATCTGTCGTCAATTCCACATCCAGAGCAGGGCACAGCCCCAATCGCGTGCCCGGACCCAACGAATATGGGGTTAATGGTTAATGATTGGTTAAGGTTTGATCGCCTCGTTGCGGCCCAGTGGCCGTTTCGCCACTTCGGCATCCTGTTCCAGCAGCGATCGGGGCCAGACCAGTTCGACAATCGCACCGCAGCGC
Source organism: uncultured Rhodobacter sp. (assembly GCA_964466385.1). Classification (GTDB taxonomy): domain Bacteria; phylum Pseudomonadota; class Alphaproteobacteria; order Rhodobacterales; family Rhodobacteraceae; genus UBA5972. The sequence goes on from CAYXNM010000044.1 coordinate 10,559, forward strand.
CGTGGCACTTCATCGGTACGCAGGAATGGGTCCGCCCCGTTGGAGAATGTCAGCGTCGCGCCGGATCGTTCCAGCAGGGTTTTGGCGATGAACAGGCCAAGCCCCATGCCCTCGTAACCGGGGCGCGGCGGGTTTTCCGGGGCATGTACGCGTTTCTTGACGAAGGGATCGCCAATTCTGGGGACAAGGTTTTCGGGATAGCCCGGACCATCGTCGGCGATGGTGATGAATATGAACTGACTGTTCCAACCAATGTCGATCCAGACATTCTGCGCCGCGAAATCCACCGCGTTCTGAATGAGATTGCGCAACCCGTGAATGATTTCGGGATGCCGCCCGATCAGCGGTTGATTGCCTGTCCCGCCGTCTCTTACGCGCGTGGAGAAGTGAAGTTTCTTGTCACGACTTTCATGCGGCTCGGCCGCTTCCTCGACCAGCGCTGAAATCAACGCGTGCCGCATGTGGGTGTCGTCCTTGCCCGCGCGCCCCATGTTCCGGAGAATATCCCCGCACCGGTCGGCCTGTTCGCGAATGAGCGCGGCATCCTCGCGGTGGGGGCTGTCCGCGGGCAAGTCATCGATCAGTTCCGAACTGACCAGCTTGATCGTTGCCAGCGGCGTTCCCAGTTCATGGGCCGTCGCGGCCACGACCCCGCCAAGATCCGTCAGTTTCTGTTCCCGTCCCAGCGCCATCTGCGTTGCCAGCAGCGCCTGGGACATGGAACGGGTTTCGATGGTCACACGCCGGGCATATCCGGCAAGAAACACGACCCCGATGATCAGCGACACCCAGAACCCCGCAACAAACAGCGGAGGCATTTCCAGCACCTCGCCCGACAGGGTGCGCAGGGGGAAATGGTTCACGGCAATGGCGGAAATCAGGACAATCGCCGTCAGGCAGACGGCGATCGTGGATCGCAGGCTGAGGGCGGTCGCCGAGATCGTCACAGGGGCCAGAATCAGCAGCGCAAACGGGTTGCTGAGGCCTCCGGTCAGGAACAGAAGGAAAGTCAGCTGAAATATGTCGAACATCAGCCCGAAAAGGCTCTCACGTTCGGACAGGCGGCGCACTTTCGGGAAAATGATCGTGAAGAGCACGTTGAAGGCAATGGACACACTGATTGCGAGGACAAGCAGGCTGACTTCAAGATCCAGCCCCAGAGAAAACGCGGCAACCATCAGGGCCGCGCTCTGCCCGACGATGGCCAGCCATCGCAGATTGATCAGCGTTTTGAGGTGCACCCAATCGCTGCGGGCTTCATTGTTCAGCAGGTTGAGTGGTGTTTCGGCCATTTTTTCCGGCTCTGATTGTCGCAATCTCGTAATTGTGCATTGATACTGTCTGCGCCAACGCGGATCAACAGGCGTGTAGAGTGCCTCTGGGGGATGATAATGACGAAGAGAGTCGCACAATTGTCAGCAATCGCGGTGATCGCACTGATTGCGTTTGTGCTGGTCCTGGTATTCCGGCCCCCTGGCGAGGACCGGTTTGCAGAATGCACCGGGTCAAGAATAGCCGGGGGAAACGGATTGATCGGCGGGTCGTTCGAATTGACGAACCAGTTCGGCCAGGCTGTGACCGACAGGGACGTCATCACAAAACCGTCGCTTATTTATTTCGGATATACGTTCTGCCCGGACGTATGCCCGCTGGATACCGCCAGAAACGCCGAGGCGGTCGATTTGCTCGACGCCGTGGGATTCGACGTCACACCGGTTTTCATTTCGATAGACCCCGAAAGGGACACGCCCGAGGTTCTGGCTGATTACGTTGCCTACACCCATGAAAAAATGATCGGGCTGACCGGAACGCCACAACAGGTGAAGGCGGTCTCAAAGGCTTTCAAGACCTTTTATCGCAAAGCGGGTGAAGGCCCGGATTACCTTATGGATCACTCGACGTTTACCTACCTCATGCTGCCGGATTTCGGATTTGCCGACTTTTTCCGCCGTGATCTTTCGCCGTCCGACCTTGCCGATCGCGTGGCGTGCTTTGCCCGGGCAATGTGAAGCTGTTTGACCCGACTTTACGGTTTCAGTAGAAAGGTCGGAAGCAACAGCGAGCGGGGCGATCAAATGGCTGAAACTGGATTGAGGGATATCGGGGGCGATCCGTCACTGCTGATCCTTGACGATGACGAGCCTTTTCTGCGCCGTCTTGCCCGCGCCATGGAAAAAAGAGGGTTTGTGGTTCAGGCGGTGGGAACGGTCGCCGCGGGTAAAGCGATCGCAACGGCGCATCCGCCGGCATATGCGGTTGTCGATTTACGGCTTGAAGACGGCAATGGTCTGGATGTGGTCGAAGTGCTGCGCGAGAACAGGCCAGACGCGAAAATCGTGGTGCTGACGGGATACGGTGCGATTGCAACCGCGGTTGCAGCGGTCAAGATCGGGGCGACGGATTATCTTTCCAAGCCCGCCGACGCCAATGACGTGACGGCGGCCCTGCTGGCCAATGGCGAAGGACACCCTCCACCTCCGGAAAACCCGATGTCCGCGGACCGCGTGCGCTGGGAGCATATTCACCGTGTGTTTGAGCTGTGCGACCGCAACGTAAGTGAGACGGCCCGGCGGCTGAACATGCACCGCCGGACGTTGCAGCGGATACTGGCGAAACGCTCCCCCCGGTAGGTCGGACAATTGTCCGGCGTACGGTCGTGATGGCGTCACCCGGGATATGCCGCTTGAAGCGTCTGCAACCCGCGCCTAACCATGGCCTCGTCGCTCAGATCCGCCAACTCCAGCGCGGCAGAGCCACCGTTGAATGCCATGATCACCGGCGTGCCGATATATTTATGAAGATTGAGCCACTGATTGAAATGCCCATGCGGCAGGTTGTTTTCGGGCGTCGCAATCCAGGTGATGTCCTTGTCCCAGAACGGCGCGTCAAATTGAAGATAGACCTTGTCCAGCGTGCCCATGCCGATCCGGGCGATGGCGTCGAGTTTTCGGGCGGGCAGGCCGGGGTTGAACGAGATCCCGCCGTGTTTGAGCACACCGAGCGGGACCGTGACGATCACCGCGTCAAACCTCTGGCTGTCGCCGGTCTGGAAATCCAGTGAAACCCCGGCTGCATCCGTGTTCACCTGGCGAACCACCATAGAAAGATGGGTTTCGTAGGGGCCCTTCAAGGTCGCGAAAATCGGCGCATAGCCCTGCGGAAAAATAACCTCCGGCCCTTCGTAGTCGCTTTGAACGAGGTAGGCGAGCTTGTTGAGCTGGTTGAAATCGGCGGCAGCGTCGTGCTGAATCGACAGGACATTCCATAGCCAGCCAGGGGCGGCGCTGTCGGGCATCCTGCGTCCGTCTTGGCCGCGCATGATGAAACTGTCATCGGTTGCAACGCGCTGTTGCCCGGCAGCGTCGGCGAGGGCCGTCAATGGGTTGCCGTCGATCCCGTGGATCCAGCTTCCGCCGAGATCAAGTGGGAATCCAAGGGAATGATCCGTCCAGACGCGTCCGCCGATCCGGTCGCGCGCCTCAAACACGGTTACTTCCAGCCCCGCTTGTGACAAATTGTGTGCCGCGGAAAGGCCGCTCATGCCCGCGCCGATGACGGCGATCTTGCGAATGTCGTGTTCCAACACCATGCCAGCCGTGCGCTGGCCCGATTCATAAGCCGCGTGAACCGTGCCGTTATGATCTGGAAAGACGGCCTCGCCCGCAAAGAACAATCGCCCTTCAATGGGCGCCTCGATTTTTTTGCGGTCGCGGTTCCACGAACCCTTGGCCATGTAGGAATAAGACCCGAAAGCAAACGGATCACGCGACCAATTGGTGCGCAAATACCCCTTTAGCTTGGGCAATCCGGCGCTGGCCCCCGACCACGGCAGCAGCCCGGCGGCAAGTCCCGTGCCCAGCGTTTTAAGGGCGTCACGACGTTTCAAATCAATGCCTCCTTAGTGCGGGAACGGCAGTTCGCCGGCAACATCATAAACCTTGGTATCCATACGCCCGGCGTCAAGCCCACCCAATGCCTGTTGAAATGTCGCCATATGGGGTGTTTTGAAATGGGCTTGCAGGGCTTCCATCGTGTCCCACATCTCGTAAATTCGCATGGTGTTGGGTTCGGTTGCGCCGAACGAGGTTACATATGTCTGGCAACCATCCTCGGCCGCTGTTGCGGTGTCCATGGCGGCAATGGCATCGGTTTTGCCGTGGATATGATCATCTTTGAAGGCCACTTCGACGGTTACGATTATCATGTTCATTTCCTTTTTCTCTGATGTCGAATTCGAATCATCAAGACGACAAATTTTGTCTATTTGTCTTTCATTGACAAAAAGTCGCAAATTGTCAATATGTCGCCATGAGTTCCGAAAATGAGATGCGCAAAAAGATCCTGACCGCCGCCGTGCAGGTGTTCATGCGTTATGGCGTTGCGCGAACCCGGATGAACGATATCGCGCAACAGGCGGGGATCGTTCGCCAGACGCTTTATACCGTTTACCGCAACAAGGACGAAGTTCTTTCAGCCGCGATCCACTATTATTCCGATCTGGCGCTGATGGCGGTTCGGACGGATTGGCAGGCAGGCAACACCCTTGGTGACAAGCTGGACGCATATTTTGAACACGCGATCTTGGCCTCTTTCGCGATGGTTAACGCATCACCCGATGCGCGCGACATGACCGGCGGGTATAACGCGGCGGGCCGAGCCGCGATCGAGGAAACGATGAAGGCCAAGAAAAAGGCGCTTGCCGGGATGTTGGTGCCTTATTGCGACGCGGTGGCAGGCCTGTCGCGGGAAGAGTTGGCGGCCTACATTGCCCGCGCGTCCATCGGATTGCGCGATCAGGCTGTCGACGAAAAGCAGCTGCGTGGTTGGCTGGCGATTTTGAGGCGAAGCGTGTTGTCTCTCGTCCGGTAGGTCGGACAATTGTCCTGCTTGTAGAACGTTTGACTGAGCGAATCACGTCCTTGCGGACATTGTATGATTGTTCCACGGGGGTCATCTTGCCGCCGACCGGAATCTTCGTCGAGTAGTTTGACCGCGACGAGGTATGGCTAATGGCCGCGAAAACAGGCGTTGCAACACTGTTCGCGACGGCTGCTGCCAGTGTAACCTTGGGGATTGAGGACATGGGAGCGTTCTTTCGCAGCGAATTGAACGTCAATTGTTTCCCGATGGCCGCGGAAAAAGTCAAAGAGTCCTCGTGTGACGAGGTCACCGCACGCCGGACAATCGTTCGACGGTAACCGGCTGTTAACCCGGTTCATCGCAAGAATACCGGATGCCCTCTTATCGACGCGACAGAACTCCGGGTGGGACGTTTTTCTTTACGGTTTGCCTCAAGGATAGATCCAGCCGTCTTTTGACCGACAATATAGGTTTGCTGCGGCGCGCAGTGTCAGGAACGATGGCCGCGCGGCCTTTTGCGATTGAAGCATGGGTGGTTTTACCGGATCACATGCATTGCATTTGGACGTTACCGCCAGGTGACAGCGATTTTTCGAACCGATGGAAGTCTTTGAAGGGCAGGTTCTCGCGTTCGATGCCCGATTTGCCCTGCTTTCGGCGGGCGGCTGTAAGGCCACGGGAAAAGGGCATATGGCAAAACAGGTTTTGGGAGCATCGCATTCGAAACCGAGGGGATTTGAACGCGCATGTCAGGTATTGTTATTTCAACCCGGTCAAACACGGTCTGGTCGATCGTGTTGAACGCTGGCCCTATTCTTCGTTTCACCGCGACGTGAAGCTGGGCAGATTGCCCGCTGATTGGGATGGTTTGTTGTCGACCTATGCCGCGTAGGTCGGACAATTGTCCGACCTACCGGTTTGATAGAAACCTGTGCCGCGCAACAAAGGCCGCCCGGACCGCTTCCGGCGCGCGAAGCTGAATTTTCCTTTCGTCGCCAACCCTGGCCGATGGTTTCAGAAACA
>CAYXNM010000044.1:16541-18384 GCA_964466385.1 uncultured Rhodobacter sp.
GCGCGAAGCTGAATTTTCCTTTCGTCGCCAACCCTGGCCGATGGTTTCAGAAACAACCGGTCCGCCTCTGCTATGTGGAACCCCGCAATCTGAACCGCTTCGAGCCACGCCGATATTCGGTCTGCCCGCTTGATCTGTTTCTTGATCGTGACCGGCAACACCGCGGGCAGTCCGAACCGCAGATGAACGGCGGCCATCAGGCGATCGTCCAGTTCCCTGTACCCCGGCCCGACGGCGGCCTTGACCGGTGAAATCATGTCTCCGATCACGAATTCCGGCGCGTCATGCAACAAAGCGGCCAACCGCCATTTGGCGGCGGCCTTGGGATAGAGGCGGTGAAAAATATCCTCGACCAGCAGCGAATGTTCGGCGACCGAATAGGGAAACTCGCCCAGGGTCTGCCCGTTCCAACGCGCCTGAAAGCTTAGTCCACGCGCGATATCCTCGATTTCGATGTCCAGGGGTGACGGGTCCAGCAGGTCGAGCCTGCGGCCCGAAAGCATCCTTTGCCAGGCACGGGGCGGTTTTGGCATACGCTCCACTCTCTCATTCCATTCAACGGTCTTTGGATAACGTCAGGGGCCGGAAGGTCAAACCAAATCTCGGTCCGTGCGCCCAGTCGTTGAAATGCGCGGGCTGCGTGCATAGGTATATTTCAGAAGCACGAAAAGAAACTCGGCTTCTATCGAACCGCGCGGCGCTGACCGGCGGACTCCTCTGACGGATGGCCTCGTGCATCTGAACGGAGGTTGTCATGTTCAAACGTATCCTCACCCCGGCCCTTGTCTTTGGATTGGTTGCGATCCCGCCACCGGGGTTTTCCGATCCCATCTGCGGGCCCCGCGAAAACGTCGTTGCGGCACTCAGCGAGCGCTACAGTGAAATGTTCAATGGCGGCGGATTTCAGCCACCTGACAAAGTCGTTGAAATCTGGGTTTCCCCGAAGGTCGGGACCTGGACGCTATTGGTCACAATGGCCAACAAGACAAGCTGCATCGTCGCCAGCGGCACGAACTGGATCACGGGCGAATGGCCGGAATCGCATACATTTCGCGGGATCAACATTACCGCGGATCGACCAGAAACGCCGACAGACCACAAAATCTGACAATCTTGTGTGAAGCCGTTTGTTGAATCCGGCAGCGCCGGTGACGATTTCGGAGTGATAGACCAACGGGTGTGCGTACACCCGAGAAGAAAGGAAAGAACATGTTCAAACGTATTATTTCGGCGGCTCTGATTTTTGGTGCGGTTTCGACGGCCCCGCCGGTCATGGCCCAGGCGACATGCGGCCAAAGGGATCATTTGACTGCCCAACTCAGCGAGAAATACATGGAGCAACTGACCGCGGGTGGTCTTCAGAACGCATCAAGCGTGCTTGAAATCTGGACCTCGCCGGAAAACGACACATGGACGATGCTGTTGTCTCGCGCGGACGGAACAAGTTGCGTCGTGGGCAGTGGGACTGCTTGGCAGACACTCAAGATCAAGCCGGAGCCAGAAGGCCTGCCCAGCTAAGGCCTTGCCGGTCCTGATGCTGAATGTTAACTGGCGGGAAAACACCGTTCCCGCCAGCAAAGGATGCACCGGCATGACGACCGATTACATTGTAAAAGACATTTCCCTGGCTGATTTTGGCCGCAAGGAACTGGATATTGCCGAAACCGAAATGCCGGGTCTTATGGCGCTGCGCGACGAATTTGGCGACACCAAACCGCTCAGGGGTGCGCGCATTGCCGGCTCGCTCCACATGACGATCCAGACCGCTGTGCTGATAGAAACACTGACGGCGCTGGGGGCCGAGGTGCGCTGGGCGTCGTGCAATATCTTCTCGACGCAGGAT
>CAYXNM010000045.1:0-18150 GCA_964466385.1 uncultured Rhodobacter sp.
GCGCGAGGATTTTCGAGGGAAAAACCTGCTGATCGCGGGCGGCGGGGATTCTGCGCTGGATTGGTGTCTTGATCTTCTGCCGCTGGCAAAACGCATCACGCTGGTCCATCGCAGGCCGGAATTTCGGGCCTCTCCGGCAAGTGTTGCCAAGATGCAGGACCGCGTGAAGGCTGGCGAGATGGATTTCCTTGTTGGACAGGTGCGGGAACTGATTGGGTCTGACGGAGGCCTGCAATCGGCCCGCGTGACAGGCGCTGACACCGAAACGACCGTACCCTGCGACGTCCTGTTGCCGTTCTTCGGCCTGACGATGAAGCTCGGCCCCGTTTCGGATTGGGGGCTGGATCTGGAAAAGAACCATATCGTCGTTGACACCGCGAAATTCGAGACCTCGCGCGCTGGAATTTTCGCGATCGGGGACATCAACCATTACCCCGGCAAGCTCAAACTGATCCTTTCGGGGTTTCACGAGGCCGCGCTGATGGCACAGGCCGTCAAGGCGCAGGTTCACCCGGACGAACGCGTGGTGTTCCAGTACACGACGTCCTCAAGCAAGCTCCAGAAAAAGCTGGGGGTTGCATGAGTCCTGAAAGGAAAACCGCCGGTGTTCGCATGGCTGAGGAAACGCGGCTCGTCCGGCCCGCCACACTCAGGGAAGCGCTGGAAATGCGCGCCGCTGCACCCTGTGCGCTGCTGGCGGGCGGGACCGATTTTTTCCCGTCGCTTGGACCCGGCGCGCCGGGTGGCACGGTTCTCGACATTCCGGCCATTGCCGGGCTTGGCGATGTTGACGCAGTAAATGGCGGTGTGCGCATTGGCGCGAATGTGACATGGGCCGATTTGTGTGCGGTTGCGCTGCCCTCGGGGTTTGACGGGTTGAGGGACGCCGCGCGTGAAATCGGGGCGATCCAGATACAGAATCGCGCGACCCTGGTTGGCAACATCTGCAACGCGTCCCCGGCGGCGGACGGCGTGCCGCCGCTCCTGACCCTTATGGCGTCGGTCGAGATTGCGTCAACGCGCGGAACCCGGGTTGTTCGGCTGGAGGCGTTCATAACCGGGGTGCGCCAGATCGATCTGGCCCCGGATGAAATCGTCACAGCCATTCTTGTACCGGCGTTGTCTTCAGACGGCGCGGCGGTGTTTAAAAAACTCGGCAGTCGAAACTCCCTCGTGATTTCAATTGTCAGCGTTGCGGTCTGGCTGAAAACCGGCCGCGCGGGTCTGGTTTCAGACGTCAGGATCGCCGTCGGTTCCTGTAGCGCCGTTGCTTGTCGCCTTGGGGCATTGGAAACCTCCTTGACGGGAACCAGGGCCGATGCTGCGACAACGCGCGAGGTCGTGAAGGAAGGCGACTTTTCACCTCTTGCACCCATTGACGATGTTCGCGGTTCAAAAGGCTTTCGTCAAAGTGCCGCGCGCGAAATGGTGACGCGGGCGCTGATCGCGGCACAAAACGCGGAGGCGGGCCATGTCTGAGCGAGCGGAATTCACACTGAACGGTCGAAAGGAACATATCGACATATCCCGATTGGCCCGCCTTGGCGGTGTCCTGCGCGAAGAATTCCAGTGCAGCGACGTCAAGATCGGTTGCGACGCGGGCGATTGCGGGGCGTGCAGCGTGCTCATCGACGGAAAACCGGTATGCGCCTGCATCACTCCGGTTTCGCAAATCGCGGGCTGTTCAGTCGAAACCCTGGCCGGGCTGGTCGAAAATGACGATCTGGCGAAAAAGCTGGCGCAGGCCTTCCTGCGCGAAAACGCCGCCCAATGCGGGATCTGTACGCCGGGAATGATGGTTGCAGCCATTGCGCTGTTGCGCCGCAACCCGAAACCATCCGCCGACGCGGTGACCGAGGCCCTGGGCGGGGTTCTGTGCCGGTGCACGGGTTATCAACGCATCATTGCCGCCGTCATGGATATCGAAACGCCGATTGCCCCATGCGATGGCCGGGTCGGCGGCGCGCTCGTGAAACTGGACGGTCCGGCAAAAGTAACGGGAAGCGAACGGTTTTCCGACGATATCGCGCCTGCGGATGCCCTTTTGCTTTGCGTCGTCCGTTCGCCTTTTCATCACGCGGATTTCGCGTTCGGTGATCTCGTCCGATTTGCCGCGGATCAAGGTTTTACGCGTATTCTGACAGCGGCAGATATTCCGGGGCTCAACCGTTTCGGGGTCATTCCGGGGTTTGAGGATCAACCGGTTTTCGCCGAAAAAACCGCGCGCTTCAGGGGAGAGGCCGTCGCAGCCGTCATCGGGCCGCCAGAGGCCGTCAAAGGGTTTGATCCCGCCGGTTTTCCGGTAAGCTGGCAGGAATTGCCGGCGGCTCTGACGCCGGATCAGGCCAAATCGGCACCGCCGCTCCATGACAACCGTCCGGGCAACATCATGTGCCGGGGCCATGTTTCACGCGGCGACGTGAAAAAAGGGCTGGCCGGTGGCGCCGTGTGTGCTGAGGGACGGTTTTCAACTGGTTTTATCGAGCACGCCTACATCGAACCCGAAGCCGGTTTCGCCCAATTGGAAAACGGGCGCGTCGCGGTGCATGGCGGCACGCAGGCCCCGGTCATGAATCAGCAAAGTCTCAGTGAAATCCTGAACTTGCCGCTGGATGCAATCAGGATCGTGCCCAGTGCGACGGGGGGCGGGTTCGGCTCGAAACTCGATATTTCCTATCAACCATACGTGGCGCTCGCGGCGCTCAAGACCGGGCGAGCGGTACGGGTTGCCTATTCACGTCCGGAATCCATGGCCGCAACGACCAAGCGGCATCCAAGTTCCATAAACCTGCGGGCGGCGTGCGGGCGCGACGGTCGCCTGACCGGCTTTGAGTTTGACGGCACGTTCAATACGGGGGCCTATGCGTCGTGGGGGCCGACGGTGGCGAACCGGGTGCCGATCCATGCAGGCGGCCCCTATGCGCATGACAATTATCTGGCCCGTTCCGAAGCCGTTCACACGAACTGTCCCCCCGCCGGAGCTTTTCGCGGTTTCGGCGTTCCCCAGGCGGCGATTGCGCAGGAACTGGTCTTTGATGACCTTGCCGGTCAGCTCGGCATGGACCGGCTGGAATTTCGCCTCCTCAATGCGCTGGACAACGGGGTGCCGACGACAACCGGACAGGTCTTTGACGGTGCGGTCGGGATCAAACCCTGTTTTGAGGCCCTGCGCGACTCATGGCAGGCGGCGCTTGCGCGGGCGGCCAAAGCCAATGAACGCGATGCAAGCGGCCATTTGCGGCACGGGGTCGGCATTGCGGCGGGGTGGTATGGGTGCGGAAACACCTCGCTGCCGAACCCCTCGACCATCCGGGCAGGGATCACGCGCGACGGCAAGCTGGTTCTGCATCAGGGGGCGCAGGATATCGGTCAGGGCGCAAATACCGTGATCAGCCAGATTTTCGCCGAGGCCCTGGAAACGGACATCCGGTATGTGACGCTTGTCGGGGGGGATACGGATCAGACGCCGGATGCGGGCAAGACTTCGGCTTCGCGCCAGACTTTTGTCAGCGGCAATGCCGCCCTGCTGGCCGGGCGGGACTTGCGGGCGCAGATCTTGCGTCTGGTCAATTGCACCGACGGACGCATTGCATTTGAAGGGTCTTTTGTTGTTGTGACCGATGGGAATGGTGTTTCGCATCGTGCGTCGCTGGGGCCGTTGCCCCTGCGTTCGCAGACCTATGTGCTGGAGGCGCAGCAGACATACGACCCGCCGACATCGCCCTTGGATGAAAACGGTCAGGGCGTGCCTTACGCGGTCTTTGGGTATACCGCCCAAATGGCCGAGCTGACGGTCGACACCCGCCTTGGGACAGTGACGCTTGACCACATTCACGCCGCCCATGACGTCGGGCGCGCGATCAACCCGGCACAGGTCGAAGGGCAGATCCACGGTGGTGTTGCGCAGGGAATAGGGCTGGCCCTGATGGAAGAATTCCTGCCGGGCCGGACGGAAAACCTGCACGATTACCTGATCCCCACGATCGGGGACATTCCCCCAATCACCAGCCATATCATCGAAGTTCCCGATGGCCATGGTCCCTTTGGCGCCAAGGGGCTGGGCGAGCATGTTCTGATCCCGACCGCTCCGGCCATCCTCAATGCCATCCGCCATGCTGTCGGTGTGTGCCCGACCGATTTGCCCGCGACGCCGGACAAGGTTTTGTCCGCTATGGCGTGCGCAAAAAAAGAGGTTTGAAATGATCCGCCAGAAAGTCGACGTGACGCTCAACGGCAAGATCCGCTGCGATGCCTGCCCGGTGATGTGCTACATCGCCAAGGGCCGCGCCGGGGCGTGCGACCGTTACGCCAATGACGAGGGCGATCTGGTGAGGCTCGACCCTTTGACCATCCTGCAACAGCCGGGCGGCACGGATCAGGCGGTGGTTCCGTTTCTTGACACCGACGACAGCAAGGGCTGGAGCGGCGACATGCTGGAAAACACCCGCGCCTTTGTCACCGCGGTCGGGGCGGGCACGACCTATCCTGACTATAAACCGGCCCCCTTCATCGTCAGCCAGCAATACGAAGGCGTCGACATGGTCACGGTCGTGACCGAGGGTATTTTCAGCTATTGCGGCGCCAAGGTCAAAATCGACACCGACCGGCACCTTGGCCCGGAACAGGCCTCGGTCCGTGTGGATGGCGAGGTCGTGGGCCACGTCATGACCGGGGAATACGGTTCGCAGATGCTCTCGCTCGGGGGGGTCCACCATCTGACGGGCGGATCCAAGAAAGAAGGCCGGGTGACCTGTGCGGCCTTGCTGGCCCTTTGCAATCGTGAACCGGTGCGCGCAACCATCGACGGCGGCGCGGAAGTGGTTCTGGAGGCCGGCAAACCCCCGATCGTCAACGGAGAGGAGGAGCAGCGGATGCGCGTGGGCTGCGGGTCGGCCACCATCGGAATGTTCGCCCGCCAATGGGCGCCTCATGTGGACGAAGTCGTGGTCGTTGACGATCATATCACCGGCGTGCTTTCGGAACATCAGGCCGGCAAGCTCCTGGATGTGCGGCCGACCGGGATCAGGATCAAGGGGCGTCGTTCGACACCGGGGCGGTATTTCCAGGTGGCTGAACCGGGAACCGGTTGGGGAGGCACCGACATTCTTGACCCTCTGACCATCCTTGGCAATTTCAAGCCCGATACCGCGCATCCCGGCCTGACGCTGCTCATGGTCTCGACCACCGGGGAACAATGGGCGTATTACGTGCTTGACGACGACTTGCGCCCCCAACCCGCCGCCTTGCCCGAAGCGCTGCGCCTTTCCGTCGACCGGATCACCGAAAACTGCGAACCCAGCCAAACGTCCGTTCTGTTCATGGGCGGTGCGGGGGGATCGCTTCGCGCGGGGGTTACGGAAAACCCCGTTCGCCTGACCCGTTCCGTTCGCGAGGCGTTGACGTATGTGTCCTGCGGGGGTGCCAGGGCGTATGTCTGGCCGGGCGGGGGGATCACGGTGATGGCGGATGTCATGGACATGCCGAAAAGCGCCTTTGGCTATGTGCCGACCCCGGCGCTGGTCGCACCGATCGAATTCACCATGCGTTTGCAGGATTATGAAATGCTGGGCGGGCACATGGCAAACATTGAAACCGTTCAATCGGTGATGGGCCTGGCCGGTCGGCAGATCACGAGTGAAAAGAAAGATGCGTGGCCGATGGACCGCGCCAACTTTCACTGGAAACCCTGACGCGGACAATCGTCCGCAGGTCAGGGGCCTTCCTGAATGTTGCGCCGGACGTCAGGTTTTGGCAGCTTCCGGTTTGAACCGGATGATTGCCTCAAACCCGCTCGTGCGGTTTTCAGGAGGCGAGTTCATCGCGAACCGGCAGCCTGCGCCCGTCACGATGGCGTTGACGATGGCCAGCCCCAGACCCGCACCCTCGGCCCGCGAGGCCCCGCGCCGAAACGGCTGCGTCAGTTCGCCCAGAATATCAGGCGGCACGACAGGGCCATCATTCACGATGCGAAGCGTGGCTGTTGCGTCAAGGCTGATTTCAACGGGTCCATCCACGTCGCCGTGCTTCAGGGCGTTTTCGATCAGGTTGCGGCACAGAATAGCAAAGGCATTAACGTCGATGTCCGACATGACATCCTGGCTGGGCAGGTCGACCTTCAGCCGTTTTCGCTGATCGGGTGTGAAATCCGACACCACCATTTGCAAAACGGGTTTTATATTGCCGGCCTTTTCGGACACCAGCCCGGCGCCTTCGGATTTTGCCAGCTGCATCAGTTTTTCCGTCAGCGCGGCAAGACGCTTGAGCGCCGCTTCAATCTGACGTGCATGCGCCGTGGTTTCACGATCTTTGTTGAGCGCGATCACTCTTTGTGTCTGCGCAAGAGCCGCGGCAACCGGTGTGCGCAGTTCATGCGCACTGTTGGCGGTAAAGCTCCGCTCGGATTCCATGGCCCGGCGCAAGCGTTCGAGCAGGTCGTTGACCGCGCCTGAAACGGGCAGGATTTCCGAAGGTAGCCCGGTGTCAGGGATCGCGGCCAGATCGCCGCTACCCCTTGTTTCCAGCACGGTCTGGAAAGACGTCACCGGTCGCAGCGACAGGCGCACACGCCACAAGACCCCCAGAACGCCGAACGGGATCAGAACGAAAAGCGGTATCAACAGCCCGGTGATCGACTCGCGCATCGCCTCGGTCCGGTGGTCCAGCGGCTCGGCGACGGCGATGGTGATGGACCCGCTCAGCGCTGAATCAAAATAGAGCCTGTGGGTGTCGGTATAGGAAAACCCCTCGTACTCGAAAGGTGGAAAGACCTCGTCTTTGGCGTCATGGGAGCGCAGAAGCACCCGGTTCTGGGCGTCGCGCACCACGTAGGTCAGCAATTCAGAGTGCGGGGCAACCATGGCCACGCGCTGTGCGATACCTTCTTCGTCACGATCGACGATATCGGCGACGGCAAGCGGCAGGATCCGTTGTGCGGTCTCTTCCAGCGCGCTGTCGAAAACCTCGTTCAGTTCCTTGCTGAGGTTGTACCCGGATATGAACGTACCAAGAGCCCACATCAGGACGACACCTGAAACCAGACTGATGGACAACTGCCATTGAAGACTGCGCGGCCTTTTCATTTTTGCGCCAGTCGGTAACCCATGCCGCGTTCCGTCTCGATCAGGTCGCGCCCCAGTTTCTTGCGCAGACGGCTGATGTGAACCTCGATCGTGTTGCTTTCGACCTCGGCGTCAAAGGAATAGAGCCGCTCCTCCAGCTGGTTTTTTGAAAAAAGCTGACCGGGTTGTTGCACAAAGGTTTCAAACAACACCCATTCCCGCGCCGTCAGGGTGACGCGCCCGCCGGTTTTCGTGACGCTTCGGCTGGCCAGATCAATGGTCAGATCGCCGATTTCGATCAGCGGATTGGGGTTCCCTGAATACCGCCGCGAAACGGCATTCAGTCTTGCTGAAAGCTCGCTTAGGTCGAACGGTTTCACCAGATAATCATCGGCCCCCGCGTTTAACCCGTCGATCCTGTCGGAGATCTGGTCAAGTGCGGTCATGATGAGGACAGGCGTTACATTGCCGCTTGCCCGCAGTTTTCGCAAAAAACCGATGCCCAGCCCGTCGGGCAGCATGAGATCCAGCAAAACGATGTCGTAAGCGGCCAGCGCCAGATGTTCGCGCGCATGGTCCAGCCGCTGGACCCAGTCGACGCTGTGCCCGTCTTCCCCGACCTGATCGCGGACAGCCGCCCCAAGGATCGTGTCGTCTTCGACCAGCAAAACGCGCAAATCAGCCTCCTGTTGTCGCGTGAATAGCACTTGAAACATCAGACTTACAGCAACCTGAAGAAAAAAATGTTGCAAGTTCAGGTTACCGTAAGGGACGTAAAGGATAAGAGGTCAACCGAAATTGAACGGACAGCTTCGATGAAAACTGCAAACATTCTTACAGCGGTGATGCTGAGTTCGGTCGCCACGGGCCCGGCTCTGGCTGACATCGACACGTGCTATGTTCCCATTTCCGAATGGCAGCCACGAAGTGTCGTCAAGACTTTTGCCGAGGAACAGGGCTGGAAAGTGCGCCGTATCAAGGTCGACGACGGCTGTTACGAGATTTTCGGCTGGGACAGCGAGGGACAGTCGATCGAGGTCGAAGTTGACCCCGCGACTCTGGAAATCGTAAAAATGTCCATAGAGGCCTACCACGCGTCGGATTCCGACGACGAAGAAGAAAACTGAGCAGAAGAAGAGGTAAAGAAATGGTTCGTGTTTGGGATCCCCTGGTGCGTATTTTCCACTGGGGTCTTGTCGTGATGTTCGCGATCGCATGGGTCACGCCCGAGGTTTTTGACAATGCGCATGAATGGTCGGGGTATATCGTCGCGGGGCTTGTCGGTATTCGCCTGATTTGGGGCCTGATCGGGCCGCGATATGCGCGGTTCACGAATTTCATCAAGTCTCCGCAGTCGGTGATAGGCTATATCCGCTCGATGGTGACAGGGTCGGAAAAGCGCTATCTCGGGCACAACCCCGCCGGCGGGGCGATGATTGTGGCCCTGTTGATCACGTTGTTGCTGACCGTTCTGACGGGGTGGATGCAGACATTGCCCCAATACACTCATGTCGGCTGGGTCAAGGACAGTCACGACGCCATCACCAGTGTCATGATGATCCTTATCGTCGCCCATGTTCTGGGGGTTTTCATCGCGTCCAGACACCATGACGAGAACCTGGCCAAGTCGATGGTCAACGGACAGAAGCGCGCCGCGCAAGATGATGATATCGGTTAGGGGTTCAGGCCCGCTGTCTGATGGGTCAGATCGTCAGTATTGAATCTTTCCGGTTCAGACGTCCACATTGTGCAAACAAAGAGGCAATGCCAGGGAGGCGGGATCAAATTCCTGCCTCTTTCTTGTTTTAGGAAATAAACTTACGCGAACCTGAACCGAAAAAAGTTCGCCTGTCAGGAAGACTTAAGTTCCCGCTCCTAGTTTGCCTTTATCAAACGAGATCAGGAGAATCGAAAATGAAAAAAACGACGTCAGCGCTGGCACTTGCCGCATTGATGAGCATTCCGGTCGCGGCGTCCGCCCGCCCGGTGACTCTCACGACACAACTTAACCGCTACAGCGGAAACGGCGCTTATCTGGCGTTATATCTGACCGACAAGAACGGCGTCTATCAGGGATCGCTCTGGATGTCCGGCGGCCGCGCCAAATACTATCGGCACCTGCGCGACTGGATGCGCGCCAGCGGCGGCAATCTTGCCGATATCCGCGGCCTGACGGGCGCCAGCACGGGCGCCGGCCAGACGCTGACCGTTACGCTCGACCTGGCGGATGCGATGATCGACGCCGGATACCAGATCCGAATCGACGCGGCTGCCGAGAACATGCGCGAAAGCCCTTCGGAAATCGTGGTTCCGCTTGCAAGTGCAGGTGCAGGCAAAGCCGTCAAGGGACGCCGGTACATCAAATCTTTCCAATTTGATATGTAAGAAAAATCTGGGACAGGGACATGGGACGCAAACTTCACAGATACCCCGCACTCATTGCCGGCGTGCTGATCCTCGTATTGGCACTCAGCGGCATGATCCTGTCGGTCTTTCCGACGATCGAGCGCGCCGGTGCGCCCATGCGCCAGTCCGCAGGTCTGAACATCGCAGAGGTCGCGGGGAAGATCGCGGCCAGCTATCCGGGGGTCGAGCAGATCAAACGCACGCCCTCGGGCAAGATCGTGGTCTTTTATTTCAGCAACGACATCCCTTCATCTGTTTCGGTTGATCCGCTTACCGGCCGGAAATTGGCAGATTATCAGACGTCGGGTTTTCGCCGCTGGATGACCCGCCTTCACCGTTCGTTGTTGCTTGACAGCAAGGGGCGCGCCGCCGCGGGGATTACCGCGTTTGCGTTTCTCGTTCTCAGCATCAGCGGCATGACGCTGGTGGCGAAACGGCAAGGTGGGTGGCGTCGCTTCTTTGCGCGGGCAAGGGGAACCGGGTCGCAGCGGCTGCATGTCGTCCTCAGCCGTGTCGGGGTTTTCGCGTTCTTTCTGTCCTCGACCACGGCCGTTTACATGTCGCTGGCTACCTTCGGCTTTGTGAACGACGGCATGGATGCCACGCCGGTTTTTCCCCAGAACGTTGATGGAGGGGCCCAGATCGCGGTTGCCGACATCCCCGTTCTGAAAATCACCGCGCTGACTGAACTGCGCGAGCTTTCCTTTCCCTATCCCGGTGATCCGACGGACGTCTTTTCGATCACGACCGCGCGCGGGTCGGGCTATGTCGACCAGGCGACCGGCGAAATGATTACCTATCTGCCCAACAACACCGCGCGGACGATCTATGAATTCATCTTCATGTTGCACACGGGGCAGGGTCTGTGGTGGCTGGGTCTTGTTTTGGGTCTGGCGGCACTGATCGTGCCCTTGTTGGCGGGAACCGGCGTTTACATGTGGTGGCGCAACTGGAAGGCCACGCCAAGGTTTGCAAACAACGTTTCACCGGGCAGTGCGGACACGATCATTCTTGTCGGCAGCGAGGGTAACTCCACCTGGGGTTTCGCACGCAGCCTGCACGATGCGATGACCGCGCAAGGGTACAAAACACACACGACGTCGATGAACCGGTTGAGATCGGCCCATTGTAAAGCCAAGCGCATGTTCATCCTGACCGCGACCTATGGTGACGGCGAAGCGCCCGCATCCGCAAAAGCGTTCCTGAAAAAGCTGGACGGCCTCCCCGCCGATGCGGATATGGCTGTTGGTGTTCTCGGGTTTGGCGACCGCCAGTTTCCCCGGTTTTGCCAATTCGCGCGCGACGTGAGCGATGCACTCCGCGAGAAAGGCTGGCCCGCGCTTTTGCCCTATGACACGATCGACCGGCAATCCGCGCAGGAATTCGCCCGCTGGGGGCGCGACGTCGGGGATGTGGTTGGAACACCGCTGACGCTGGATTATACGCCGCAAAAGCCCCGCACGAACAAGCTTTGCCTGATTTCGCGCACCGATTACGGTGCCGAGGTTCAGGCCCCGACGACCGTATTCCGCTTCGGTCCATCGGAATCCGCCAAGCGCGGGTGGCTGCGTCGCATGGTCTTTGGCGCGTTGCCCCGGTTCCGTTCCGGCGATCTGGCTGGTGTTGTCGTGCCGGGGGACCCGATTGCGCGGTATTACTCGCTCGCCTCGTCAAGCACCGGCGGATTTCTGGAGATTTGCGTGCGCAAGCAGCCCGGCGGTCTCTGCTCGGGATACCTCCACAGCCTTTCGGTTGGTGAAGAAATCGACGTGTTCATCAAGCCCAATGCCGATTTTCACCCGCAGCGAGGCCGCAAACCGGTCATTCTGATCGGTGCCGGGACGGGAATTGGCCCCCTGACCGGGTTCATTCGGGAAAATACCAGACAGCGATCCATGCATCTTTACTTTGGGGCGCGCGATCCCATGTCGGATTTTCTTTACGAGAGCGATCTTGGGGCATGGCTTGAAGACAAGCGCCTGACCACGCTCAACAGCGCCTTTTCGCGCGTTGCCGACAAGAAATACGTGCAAGACCATGTTGCACGCGACGCAGGAAAGATTGCCGGCCTCATTCGCGAGGGCGCGCAGATCATGGTTTGCGGCGGGCGCGATATGGCGCAAGGTGTCATGGACGCGCTGGACGCTGCATTGAAACCGGCAGGTCTCGACGTCGTGACGCTGAAAGCCGAGGGCCGTTATGTCGAAGACACGTACTGAGCAAGAGGGAACCGACATTGCGTCCATGACGCTGAACGGCGCGACCATGGGCACGCGATACAGTGCCACGTTCATTCCGGATCAGACGACGGACCTTGACCAGCTGGAAACCGGTCTCTTTGCAGCCGTTGACCTGGTCGACCGGCAGATGTCCACCTGGACGCCTTCCTCGGACCTCATGCGCCTGAATGCGGCTGATGTGGGACAGGACGTGGCGCTGCCCGAACACCTGATGGAAGTGCTGGGCGCGGGCCTGACGATCGGGCGGCGGACCAACGGCGCCTTTGACATCGGTCTGGGCGATCTCACCGGTATCTGGGGGTTCGGAGCCTTGGGAAAACAGCCCGATGCACTGGCGATCCGCGACAATCTGGGCAAGGCCCGCGCCCCCACGCACGAGGTGCTGACACTTGACCCGGACAAGGGTGTTGCCCGTAAATCCGCCCCGGTGGCGCTTGACTTGTCCGGCATCGCCAAGGGCTATGCGGTTGATCGGATGATCCAATGCCTTCGCACCCACGGCGTTGCCTCGGCGCTGGCTTCGCTTGATGGAGAATTGCGCGCCATCGGTACGCAGGAGGACGGCCGCCCATGGACGGTCGCGGTGGAGCGTCCCGATTACGACCGCCGGGCGCCGCTCAGCATGATAACCCTGTCTGATGCCGCCATTGCGACATCGGGGGACTATCGCCACTGGATCGACGTTGGCAATGCGCGGTTGTCTCATACCATGAGCCGCATGAACGGCGGACCGGTCCAAAACGACGTGGCCTCGGTCTCGGTTGTGGCGGAAACCTGTATGGAGGCGGACGCCTGGGCGACCGCGCTGTTGGTCATGGGCCCGGATGCGGGACCGGCCCTTGCCCGCGCCAGATCGCTGAACGCGCTGTTCGTCCTGCGCACGGGGCAGGGGTTGGAGCAAATCGGAACCGGCGCGGTCTTTGAAGGCGGCTAGGCGATCAACCGAAACATTTTAGCCCCGCCGCCGGGCGAGGACTTTGGTCATAAACCGTTCAAATGTTTTGATAAGTTGATCCACCAGCGCCGCGCCCGGTTGCCAGGTTTTCGATCACAGGAACGCTGGCGTCTCCTCTGAAAAAAACACCTTGGCATCCGCACGGAACCGGGATTTACATTCGCGGTACGGATGCGCATGTGCGTGCTGCCGTCTGCTGACCGAAAGAGGATGTTCCGCTGACAAAAGAGTTCGAATTCCCGTCCGGTTGCCGCTTGCTGTCGTCATGGCAGGCCAACGACCCCAAGGCCTCGGAAAACCTGAAATCCATATTCGACGCAGCGATTGGTGGTGAATTCGACGTGGACTTCGCCAAGGCACCGCCGGTGAATGCCATCCATGTCGGCGGGTCGCTGAACCTGATGACCCTGACGATCATGCACGATCTTTACGGTCTTGATTCCGCCGCCTTTTACAAAGGTGACGCCGCGCGTTACGTGCGCACCACCTTGCTGTCGCGACGGTTGTTGGGGATGAACAAACTTTACGTCAGCTGGCCGGTCTACGGGTTTACCGCCGAGGCCCTGGGGCAGGCAATGATGTATCCCGACAAGTTCCCGCCGGGGTCCGATCCTGAACAGGTGCTGATCACAAGAAAGACCTGGCGAGACATCGAAACACCCGATCCGGGAAGGGGAATACCCAAGCTTGTAGACGAAATGATTGATGTTTATCAGCAGCTTACCGGACTGGAACCGATCCTGCACCTCTCGGCGCCTTATAGCCTGGCTGCCGATACTTTCGGACAGGAACCGTTGTTGGAGGCGCTCGTTCACGAACCGGAATTCGTCAATCAGTTGCTGGATCATCTGGTGGATCGGGTGTTGCAGCCCTGGTGCGATCGCTTTTTTGAACGGAACCCGAACGGCTGGGTCGAGCTGTCCGATGCGTCCGGTTCACCGTTTTTCATCGGCCCGCGGAACTGCCGGAATGCCGCCATTCGCGCGATCCGCCGCCTCAAGGATGAAAACCCTTGGGGTCGTCGGGTCTATGACGCGAATTACCGGGGTGATTATGTGACGCAGGCCGAAAGAAAGGGCAGGACCTCGCGTCGACGCGGTGCCAGGGACGGGCCATCGGATGTGCCGGATTTGCTTGAACTGACCGACCTCAAACACGGCGTTTGCGCGGATTTCGTCATTCGGTTGGATGATGACCGCGTGCCGGTGTCGTTCTATCAGGATCAGGCGATTGCGCGGAACGTCCCGCTTTTTGCCGGCATTGGCGCATCCCAGATAGATCGCAACAGTATCGAGGACATGCACCAAGCCCGCGCGGACATCGCGGCCACGTCGCAAGATTACGTGCGCGCTCTGAAAACCGTGGCGACAGCAATTTCCGAAAACGGTTATGATGGGCGAAGTCCTCCGTGGCCCGGAACCGTCTATTTTGAGGATATCAGCTCGGAATCCAGTTTCGAACTGATTGAAATCATCATCGCGGAAGTGCTGGCCAATGGCGGATTTGAACCCGGCACCGGGCGTGTTTGAACACGGAATGGAGGCGTGATTCGTCGACCGCGCTCACAAGACCGCGTTCCAGATCCGTGGATTTCGCCGCGCCAAACACGTGCAATTCTTGTATCATCGGTCAAACCCAAGCAGGAAGAAACCACATGAAATTTTTTCTGGTCGCCATGTTCATCAACTCAGCCGGCGTTCCCGTGTTCTTTGAACCCCGGCCCTTTGACACTCTGGAGGCATGCGAAAACTCCGAAGCGCCGAGCTTCATGAAAAAATATCGCGACAGTGAATTCGCCTCGGCGTTTCTGTGCGTCGCCGAAAAGGATTTCGCGCGCGATCGGTTTGACAAGGCGACAGGAGGCATAACGCGCTGAGCGCGCGGGTGCACAAATCTCAGTCGTGGCTCAATGCCCCGAACTGACGATCTGGGCTGAAAAACCCGTGACGACAGGAACGCCCGGCAACGACAGACGCGCGGTTTACGACAGGATTGGATTTCGTCAGCTGGTCGCGGTCAGTTTCGATCCGGGACGCCTGAACAATTGTCCAAATCCTTCGATCCTGTCGTCAATACCGGCGCGGCGAAGGCAGCTCCAGAACTGGGCCTGATTGCTGGTCACGACGGGCTTTCCGGTGATATCTTCGATTTCCTGTGCGACTTCCAGCGAACGTATGCCCCCGCAGGACAGAAAAATCGCGTCCGCGTCCGGGCGGTCGATTTCTTGCGCGAACGCTTTCCAATATGCCGGTGTCACGCGGCCGAATTCGATCCCGGTGGTCAGGTTCAGCCCCTGAATATCAAGGACATCAAGACCCCGGGCGGTCAGAAACTCGGCTTCGGCGGTGTTGATCTCATCAAGATAGGGCGTTCCGACGACGATCCTTTTCGCCCCCAATTCGTGAAGCGCATCAAGCACGCCCGTCACGATGCACATGGGTTTTGCCCAAGGGGCGCCTTTGCGAATTTCCGCGAAAATCCGGTCCTCGCCGATCACGATCGAGCCGCTCGTGCAACTGTAACTGACAATGTCAGGGCGGGTGTCGGGCTGAAGGCGCGATGCCGCGTCCGCCATGTGGTCGATGTGCCGCGCAAGCGTCTCGTTGGTGGTGTAGTCGTCTGTTTTCAGCCGCGTGATATGAACGGCGACCCCGTCCGGAACCATATCGAAAAAGTCCTGCTCGGCCGCCAGATCGGTTGACATCAGAATGAACCCCAGCCGCGCGCGGTGATGTTTGCCCGCATCCAGTTCGACCTTGCGTTTCTTGGAAACGACTTTGCTGCCTGCCTCAAACATTGAACAATCCTTTTGGTCAGAGGATAACATCCGCAAGCGCTTTTGGGTGGTCTGTCAGTTGTTCGTACCCTGTTTCGGTCACGATGAAACTGTCCCCCACCTGCGCGCGGAAGCTTTTGGATACAGTGACAGAGCCATCAACCGCCAACACCATCCCCGGTTCCAGTATTGTCTTGTCGCCGGTCACAAGCTCGGGGCTTTCCAGAAAACTGAACCCTGTCGCGCGACCGCAGCGAAACGGATAGCCAAACCCCGCCGCGCTGATGACTTCGGCATAGGCCTGATGAACGGTTTCAGCCGTCACCCCGGCCCGCAGGACGCCAAGCGCGGCTTTCTGGCTGGCCACGGCGATTTCATAGCCGCGGGCCTGCGCATCGTCCCGGACCTCTCCGATCCAGAATGTCCGGTCAAACCCCAGCTTGAAACGGTGAAAATTGGTCATCCCGCAAAAACACAAAAACACGGGTTCGCCGCGATGCATGATTTTTGTCGAGGCGCGGTGGTGCGGTTTTGAAATTTCCTCGCCGGAGGCCATGATTTGCAGAAAATGGGTGTTGGGCGACATGGACGTATCGTCATAATGCGCGGCCAGCAACGCGGCCGCTTTACGCGTTCCCGCTTCCGAAATTGTCAGCGCGACTTCGAATTCGGCCACCCCGTCGCCGATTGCCGCGCGTCCCGCCGACATCATCGCGTTTGCCACCTGCCCCGCATGCCGCGCCAGTTGGCGTTCTTCGGGCGATTTGATCTTGCGCATGTCCCGAAGGACCGGCGCAACATCGCGAATTCCAAGCGCGCCGGCTTGTGCATCCACGTAAGACCGCACAAGGGGCGGCATCCTGTCGGGTTCAATGCCAACCGTGCGGCAGTTTTCAATCAATGCAGGCAGGTCGGCGCGCCAGGCATCCCCCGCCCCGTCATTCCAAAACGAAAACCGGTCCACCCGTGCCGCTGCCAGCGCCATTGTTTTTTCCATGCTCGGCGTGATCAGAACACTTTCACCAGACCGCGAGACGGCCAAAATGGTCGGGCGGCCGAAATCCATGTGCAGATAGTCGTAATAACCGGTCAGGTAATAGACATTGTCGTCGTCGGTAATCAGGGCGACGTCGATTCCGGTGTCCTTTAGCCGTCGGCGAAACGTGTCCATGCGTGTTTCAAACATTCGAAGCCTCGTCGCTCAATTGCTGTTTGACCAGTGCCGCCCAAAGCGATGCACCCGGGACAAGTATATCGTCGTTAAAGTCGTAATCCGTCGCATGTAACGGTCTTGCATGGGCGCCCTCGGTCCCGTTGCCGAGCAGCAGAAAACATCCAGGCGCAAGTCCCGCCATATGGGAAAAATCTTCGGAAAACAGCCTGGGGGCGCAGTCGCCATCGACGTTTTCGCCACCAAAGAGGACGCCTGCCGCCGCAACAACCGCCCTGACCGCGTTTGGGTGATTGGTTGTCGGTGGGAAAATCGTGTCATAGGCGAGGTGGCCATGCACATCATGCGCAAGGCAGACGCCGTTTACGATCTGCCGCATCCGGCTTTCGATCGCCGCGTTCGTTTCCGGGCTGAGTGCGCGCGCATCCCCTGACAAGACAGCGCTTCCCGGCAAGGTATTCCGCCGTCCGTCCGTCACGAATTCCGTAACCGAAACCACCCCGTTGAGGCCGGGATTGAGCTTTCTTGACACGATCGTCTGGAGTGTGTTGACAATCTCCGCGCCGACAGTGATCGCATCCACCCCCATATGAGGCAAGGCGGCGTGCCCTCCACGCGCGTCGATCCTGATTTCAAACAGGCTTTCGGAGGCCGTCATCGGCCCGGCCCGCGTCGCGACGGTTCCGGTTTTCATGCCGGGCATGTTGTGAATGGCATAAACCTCGTCCACAGGGAACCTGTCAAAAAGGCCGTCCCTGATCATTGCATCCGCACCGCGGCCGTGCTCCTCGTTCGGTTGAAAGATGAAAACGACCCGTCCGTTGAAGTCCGGGCGCGCGGCCAGGTGCCGCGCCGCGCCCAGGAGCATCGTCGTATGCCCATCATGCCCGCAGGCGTGCATGACACCCCGGTTTTTCGATACATGGGCGTGCGTGCTTTCTTCGGAGATCGGCAGCGCATCCATGTCCGCGCGAAGTCCGATCGACCGTGTGGCGTTCCCGCGTTGAAGCACGCCGACCACCCCGGTTTGCCCCAGACCGCGATGCACCTTGATCCCGAAACTTTCCAGAAGGTCGGCCACCCGTGCAGAGGTTCGCTTTTCGTCAAAGCCCAATTCGGGGTGCCGGTGAAAATCATGGCGCCATGCGATCATTTCCGATTTCAGATATTCTGTGTCAGGTGGGGTCAAATTGTCTTCCTCGGGGCGGATCGTTGCCGCGATGTTATTGGGTTTGTCGCGCGATTACGAGAGAATTGCAGAGGCGGGTCAAGCGCGGACCGTTCGCTGGCCTGCGGCGCGCAGAACAGGGTCTAAAGCCGTTGAATTGCTCTTCAGAGCAGGCGGGCAATCGGATGGGCCCGCAAATCGCAGGCAACCTGCCCGGCACTGGTTGCGCCCTGGCGAAAGAAAATGCGCAAACAACCCGATCCAGGCCATTTTCCCGTTGCACACCTCCAACAACGGGATTACGAGTGCCCCTCGTACACATTGGCGCGGGGTGGAGCAGCCCGGTAGCTCGTCAGGCTCATAACCTGAAGGTCGT
>CAYXNM010000046.1:0-15244 GCA_964466385.1 uncultured Rhodobacter sp.
TGCTGGATGCCAACGCCGGAGTCGAGCCGCAAACAGAAACCGTCTGGCGTCAGGCTGACCGTTACAAGGTTCCGCGCATCGTGTTCGTCAACAAGATGGACAAGATCGGGGCGGACTTTTTCAACTGCGTTGAGATGATCAAATCGCGCGTCGGTGGGAACCCGATGCCGGTCCAGTTGCCCATCGGCTCGGAAAACGATCTTGAGGGTATTATTGACCTGATCACCATGCAGGAATGGGTCTGGGCCGGTGAAGATCTGGGCGCCACATGGGAATTGCGCGACGTGCGTGACAGCCTGCGCGACAAGGCCGACGAAATGCGTGCCGAGATGATCGAAATGGCCGTCGAAATGGACGACGACGTGATGGAGGCTTATCTGGAAGGCAACGAACCAGATGTCGCCACCCTGCGCCGCCTGATCCGCAAGGGCACGATCGACATGTCTTTTGTTCCGATCCTTGCAGGCTCGGCCTTCAAGAACAAAGGTGTGCAGCCGCTGTTGAACGCCGTGATCGACTTTTTGCCGACTCCGCTGGACGTTGTGGATTACATGGGCTTCAAGCCCGGTGATGCGACGGAAACCCGCGACGTGGCGCGCCGCGCTGACGACAACATGCCGTTCTCGGGTCTTGCGTTCAAAATCATGAACGACCCGTTTGTCGGTACGCTGACATTCACGCGCATCTATTCCGGCACCCTGACCAAGGGTGACAGCATGCTCAACTCGACCAAAGAGAAGAAAGAGCGTGTTGGCCGGATGATGATGATGCATTCCAATGATCGCGAGGAAATCACCGAAGCGTTCGCTGGCGACATCATCGCGCTTGCAGGCCTTAAGGCGACAACGACAGGGGACACGCTGAGTTCTGAAAAAGACCCGGTTGTGCTGGAAACGATGACCTTCCCCGATCCCGTGATCGAGATCGCGGTCGAGCCGAAAACAAAGGCCGACCAGGAAAAGATGTCGACGGGGCTTGCGCGTCTTGCCGCCGAAGATCCCTCGTTCCGCGTTGAAACCGATTTTGAAAGCGGCCAGACGATCATGAAAGGAATGGGCGAGCTTCACCTCGACATTCTGGTGGATCGCCTGAAACGCGAATTCAAGGTCGAGGCCAATATCGGTGCGCCGCAGGTTGCTTACCGCGAAACCATCAGCCACGAGGCCGAGATCACCTATACCCACAAGAAACAGTCGGGTGGTTCGGGTCAGTTCGCCGAGGTCAAGATGGTCATCTCGCCGGTGGAACCGGGCGAAGGATATTCCTTTGAAAGCCGCATCGTTGGTGGTTCCATCCCGAAAGAATACATTCCGGGCGTGGAAAAAGGCATCGAAAGCGTCATGGACAGCGGCCCTCTGGCTGGCTTTCCCGTGATCGATTTCAAGGTCGCGCTGATTGACGGCAAGTTCCACGACGTTGACTCCAGCGTCATGGCATTTGAAATCGCTGGTCGTATGGGTATGCGTGAGGGTCTGCGCAAAGCGGGCGCCAAAATGCTGGAACCGATCATGAAGGTCGAAGTTGTGACGCCCGAAGAATACACCGGCGGCATCATCGGCGACCTGACATCACGTCGCGGCATGGTGCAGGGGCAGGACACGCGCGGCAATGCGATTGCCATCGACGCGAACGTGCCGCTGGCCAACATGTTCGGCTACATCAATACCCTGCGATCCATGTCGTCGGGCCGCGCGAACTTCACGATGCAGTTCTCGCATTACGACAGTGTTCCGCAGAATATCTCGGACGAAATCCAGGCAAAATTCGCCTGATCTGAAACCAACGGGTCAGGCTCCTGACCAAAATTTGACGGAGGCCACAATGGCAAAAGCAAAGTTTGAACGCACGAAACCGCACTGCAACATCGGCACGATCGGCCATGTTGACCACGGTAAAACAACGCTGACGGCAGCGATCACGAAACAGTTCGGCGATTTTGTCGCTTACGACCAGATCGACGGCGCGCCGGAAGAAAAAGCACGCGGGATCACGATCTCGACCGCGCATGTGGAATACGAGACGGCAAACCGTCACTATGCCCACGTCGACTGCCCCGGCCACGCGGACTATGTGAAGAACATGATCACGGGTGCGGCGCAGATGGACGGCGCAATTCTGGTTGTGAACGCCGCAGACGGCCCTATGCCCCAAACACGCGAGCACATCCTGCTTGGTCGTCAGGTTGGTATCCCGTCGATGGTTGTTTACCTCAACAAAGTTGACCAGGTTGACGACGAAGAGTTGCTGGAACTCGTTGAAATGGAAGTTCGCGAGCTTCTGAACGAGTATGGCTACCCCGGCGACGACATTCCGATCATTGCAGGCTCCGCGCTGGCGGCGCTTGAAGATCGCGATCCCGAGATCGGCTCTGAATCCATCACCAAACTGATGGAAGCTGTGGATACGTATATCCCGCAGCCCGAGCGCGCGGTTGACCAGCCGTTCCTGATGCCGGTCGAGGATGTGTTCTCGATTTCCGGGCGTGGCACGGTTGCGACCGGTCGTGTCGAGCGTGGCGTTGTGAATGTAGGCGACGAGCTTGAAATCGTCGGCATCAAGGACACCAAGAAGACGACCTGCACGGGCGTCGAGATGTTCCGCAAGCTTCTGGACCGTGGTGAGGCGGGCGACAACATCGGCGCGCTTCTGCGCGGGATCGACCGCGACGCGATCGAACGTGGTCAGGTTCTGGCAAAGCCGGGTTCGGTCAAGCCGCACACCAAATTCGAGGCGCAGGTCTATATCCTGACCAAGGAAGAGGGCGGTCGTCACACGCCGTTCTTCAAGAACTACCGTCCGCAATTCTACTTCCGCACAACGGACGTGACTGGGACGGTTGAGCTTCCCGAGGGCACCGAAATGGTGATGCCGGGCGACAATGTCAGCTTTGGTGTTGAACTGATCGCCCCGATCGCGATGGAAGACAACCTGCGCTTCGCCATCCGCGAAGGTGGCCGCACCGTTGGTTCGGGCGTTGTCTCGAAAATCATCGAATAAGCCACGCGCAACAGAAACGTAGGTCGGACATTGTCCGACCTACAGCCCAGAAAAGGCATGACAATGCAAGGTCAGAACATTCGAATTCGGCTAAAGGCCTTCGACTACCGCGTACTGGATGCCAGCACGCAGGAAATCGTGAACACGGCCAAGCGGACCGGTGCAACTGTACGTGGCCCGATCCCGCTGCCGCGAAAGATCGAAAAATTCACCGTTTTGCGTGGACCGCACGTCAACAAGAAATCGCGTGAACAGTTTGAAATCCGGACGCATAAGCGTCTTTTGGACATCGTTGATCCGACCCCGCAAACCGTGGACGCGCTGATGAAGCTCGATCTGGCGGCTGGCGTGGATGTCGAGATCAAATTGTAAGGGGGCTGCGAAGAACATGCGCTCTGGAGTAATTGCAAAGAAACTGGGCATGACCCGGTTGTTCATGGAGGACGGCCGCCAAATTCCGGTGACTGTCCTGCAGATGGACGGCCTGCAGGTTGTTTCCCAACGCACGGCGGAAAAGGACGGCTATTCGGCGGTTCAGCTTGGCTGTGGATCGGCAAAGGCAAAACGGACATCGGCAGCAATGCGCGGCCATTTCGCTGTTGCCAAGGTCGAACCGAAACGGAAGATCGCGGAATTCCGCGTTTCCGCTGACAACCTGATCGAAGTGGGCGAGGAAATCACCGCCAACCACTTTCTTGATGGTCAGAAGGTCGACGTTTCCGGAACTTCCATCGGCAAGGGTTTTGCCGGTGCGATGAAGCGCTGGAACTTTAAGGGTCTGCGCGCGTCGCACGGTGTTTCAATCTCTCACCGTTCGCACGGGTCGACCGGCCAGTGTCAGGAACCCGGTCGTGTTTTCAAAGGCAAGAAAATGGCCGGACACATGGGTGCTGCCCGTGTGACGACCCAAAACCTTGAAGTCGTTCGCACGGATATCGACCGCGGTCTGATCATGATCAAGGGCGCGGTTCCCGGCTCCAAAGGCGGCTGGGTTACGGTCAAGGACGCAGTCAAGAGAAAAGCACCCGAGGGTCTGCCTTTCCCTGCTGCTTTGCGGTCCGCCCAAACTGCCCAAGCCCCGGCTGAAGCACAAGCTGAAGCCCCTGAAGGAGGCGCGGAAGAATGAAAACCGACGTCATCAAACTGGACGCCAAGAAGGCCGGATCGGTCGATCTTGACGACGGCATTTTTGGCCTTGAGCCGCGCGCAGACATTCTGCAACGCGTGGTCCGGTTCCAGCTGGCCAAACGGCAGGCGGGAACGCACAAGGTCAAGACTCGTTCCGAGACCAGCTATTCGACCAAGAAGATCTATCGCCAAAAAGGTACGGGCGGCGCGCGTCACGGTGACCGCAACGCGCCGATCTTTCGCAAAGGTGGTGTCTACAAAGGGCCAACCCCGCGTAGCCATGCCCACGATCTGACCAAGAAGTTCCGCAAACTGGGCCTGAAGCACGCGCTGTCGGCGAAAGTTGCCGCAGGCGAGCTGGTCGTTCTGGATGCTGCCGAGTTGAAAGAGGCAAAAACCAAGACGCTGGCCAAAGCGATCAAGGATCTTGGCTGGAAGCGCACGCTGGTTATTGACGGTGCCGAAGTGAACGAAAATTTCGCTCTGGCCGCGCGCAACATCGAAGGCGTCGATGTTCTGCCGTCAATGGGTGCGAATGTTTACGACATCCTGCGTCGGGACACATTGGTTCTGACCAAAGCGGGTGTTGAAGCACTGGAGGCTCGACTGAAATGAGTGTGAAAGCTGAACTTTACGACGTGATCCGCAAGCCGATCATCACCGAAAAGGCGACAATGGCGTCGGAAAACAACGCCGTCGTTTTCGAAGTTGCGATCGACGCCAACAAACCGCGCATCAAGGAAGCTGTCGAAAGCCTCTTTGGTGTCAAGGTCAAGGCGGTCAACACGACGATTACCAAAGGCAAGGTCAAGATTTTTCGCGGCCGCAAAGGCAAGCGTAAAGACGTCAAGAAGGCCTATGTGACGCTGGAAGAAGGCAACACGATCGACGTGAGCACCGGGCTTTAAGTAGCAGTCCGTTGTTGAGAAATTGAGAGGCCCCTCGCAGATTGCGGGGGGCCGTTGCTTTTGGGGCGGGCCGCGAGACCCTTACTCTAGGTTTCATGAACCACGTTCATTGTTCCTGCCGTCTTTTGCGGCAAGTTTTTCAGACATCATTTCTTCCCAGGCCTTAATCAGAACCGCGCGTCTTCCATTATATTTGTTCTGCTGAAGATCCATCGACGCAACCCGATCTGTTCTGAAATGCCTGTAGTCTTGCCGCGTCTCGCACCAAGCGACGACCATACGCGAATCATCCAGATATGCGATGAAAAGCGGCCAGATGATCCGCTCCGTAACCACACCAGTTTGATCTTGATAGACGATCTTCAACTTCAGTCGTTCACGGATTGCTTGGCGCAGGATCGCCCCGTCAAACCGCTCGTGGATTTTGGGCCGCGTAGAGACCGTTTTAATGCCTGCATCCAGAATGATCGGACGGAGCTCGTTTGGAATGGAGGACGTCAGTTTGGTCATCAAGTCTCGGGCAGCGCGCGCCAAAGACGGATCGGCCCGTGTCGCGACCCAAGCCGACCCAAGGACGGCGGCTTCCAATTCATCAGCGGTCAGCATCAACGGTGGCATGTCATAGCCATCGTCCAAAACGTAACCGGTACCGGCCTCGCCCGTCAGGGGGACATGCTGGGCAATCAGCTCGGCCATATCGCGGTATAGGGTGCGCAGGGATATCTCCAGTTCGTCAGCCAGGCTCCTGCCGGTGACAGGTGACTTGTTGGCCCGCAGGATCTGGATGATTTGAAAAAGTCGCTCTGTACGTCGCATTTTTATACTCTACTGACACACTGCTGACACCATGCTGTCAGCAGTGTGTCAGTAGAACGAGGTCAATGCAAAACGAATCTCAGGCTCAGCGCCGGAATAAGGGGAAACAATTTGATACATGTTCAGAAAATTCACACCATCAACGCCAAACCCGAAGCGGTGTGGCACTTGCTTGCCGACTATATGCATGTCGATGAATTCTGCCCGTTGGTTGTATCGGTCGATGCGTTGACCGAAGGCAAAGACGGCATGGGGTCAAAGCGGCGTAACGTTTTTTCTAATGGGACGTCGATTGTTGAAGAGGTGATTGCTTGGGAAGAAGGGCGCAGCATGCGTGTTCTCATGTCGGAAATGGGCACAATTCCTATGAAAGAGGCCTTTGCCGAGATATCAATCGAGCCCGAGGGTGGCGGGCGTACGAAAGTGACCTGGGGCCTCAAGTTCCGCGCAAAATACGGGCCGTTTGGCTGGTTGATGGGCCAGACGATGATGCGAATGGCATTGGGTAAAGTTATCATGGGCAACCTTGTGGGGCTTGCCGAGAAGGTTGAAGTCTAGCCGGGTGAAGGTCTAAGCGGGGACTCACGGCCCAAAGTGCTGCCGGTCACCTTCCCCCTTGCCACCCCCCGAAACCCCCGCTATACCGCGCGGGTGTTTGGCCTCAGATTCGTTCTGGGGCCGAATTCCTTTTACCAAATGCGGACCTACGGGGACGTTCACCATAGGGGCCAACTGGCCCCGAAAGCAAAACGGAAGACAGCAACATGGCACTCAAGTCGTACAAACCAACGACGCCGGGCCAGCGTGGGCTGGTTCTGATCGACCGTTCGGAGCTTTGGAAAGGCCGCCCAGTCAAGGCCCTCGTCGAGGGGCTGACCAAAAACGGCGGACGGAACAATTCCGGACGGATTACAATGCGCCGCAAAGGCGGTGGGGCCAAGCGCCTTTACCGTATCGTGGATTTCAAGCGCAACAAGATGGACATGCCGGCGACGGTCGAGCGGATCGAATACGACCCCAACCGCACCGCGTTCATCGCCCTCATCAAATACCAGGACGGCACGCAAACCTATATCCTGGCGCCGCAGCGTCTGGGCGTTGGCGATCAGGTCGTGGCTTCGGCCAAGGCTGACGTCAAACCTGGGAACGCGATGCCTTTCTCGGGCCTGCCGATCGGGACGATCGTTCACAACATCGAACTGAAGCCCGGCAAAGGCGGCCAGATTGCACGCGCTGCCGGGACTTATGCGCAGTTCGTCGGTCGTGATGGCGGATACGCGCAGGTGCGTTTGTCCTCGGGCGAGCTTCGTCTGGTGCGTCAGGAATGCATGGCGACGGTTGGCGCGGTTTCAAACCCCGACAACAGCAACCAAAACCTTGGGAAGGCCGGTCGCAACCGCCACAAGGGCATTCGCCCCAGCGTTCGCGGTGTGGTCATGAACCCGGTCGATCACCCTCATGGTGGCGGCGAGGGTCGTACCTCGGGCGGTCGTCATCCGGTGACGCCGTGGGGCAAGCCCACCAAGGGTGCGCGCACCCGCACCAAGAACAAAGAATCCAACAAATATATCCTGCGTTCGCGCCACGCGAAGAAGAAGGGTCGTTAATCTATGTCACGTTCAAACTGGAAAGGCCCATTCGTTGACGCTCACGTCCTTAAAAAGGCCGAGGCGAGTCGCGAATCCGGTCGCAAGGAAGTCATCAAGATCTGGTCGCGTCGTTCGACCATTCTGCCGCAATTCGTCGGCCTGACTTTCGGCGTCTACAATGGCCGCAAACACATCCCCGTTCTTATCTCTGAAGATATGATTGGTCAGAAATTTGGCGAATTCAGCCCGACTCGTACGTATTACGGTCATGCCGCCGACAAAAAAGCGAAACGGAAATAGTCATGGGCAAAGCGAAATCACCCCGCCGCGTGGCGGATAACGAGGCAATGGCCGTCAGCCGCATGCTGCGCACCAGCCCTCAAAAGCTGAACCTTGTGGCCCAGATGATCCGGGGCAAAAAGGTCGAAAAGGCGCTGTCCGAGCTGACGTTCAGCAAAAAGCGCATTTCCGAAGATGTTCTGAAAACGCTGCAATCCGCGATTGCAAATGCGGAAAACAACCACGGGCTGGACGTTGATGATCTGATCGTCGCCGAAGCCTGGGTTGGTAAAAATCTGACACTGAAACGGGGGCGTCCCCGTGCGCGTGGCCGGTTTGGCAAGATCCTGAAGCCCTTCGCTCAGGTCACAATCAAAGTGCGCCAGGTAGAGGAGCAAGCATAATGGGTCAGAAAATCAATCCGATCGGCTTTCGCCTTCAGGTCAACCGCACATGGGACAGCCGCTGGTTTGCCAACAGCAAAGACTATGGTGACTTGCTGCTGGAAGACGTGAAAATCCGCGAATTCATTCAAAAGGAATGCGTTCAGTCCGGCATCTCGCGCGTCATCATCGAGCGGCCGCACAAAAAATGCCGCGTCACGATTCACGCCGCACGTCCCGGTGTCATCATCGGCAAAAAAGGTGCGGACATCGAAGTGCTGCGCAAAAAGGTCGCCAATCTGACCAACAGCGAACTGCACCTCAATATCGTCGAGGTTCGCAAGCCCGAGCTTGACGCGCAGCTTGTTGCAGAAAGCGTCGCACAGCAATTGGAACGCCGGGTTTCTTTCCGCCGCGCCATGAAACGTGCGGTGCAAAACTCGATGCGCATGGGTGCGCTTGGCATCCGGATCAACGTGGCCGGTCGCCTTGGCGGGGCCGAGATCGCGCGGACCGAATGGTACCGCGAGGGTCGCGTTCCCTTGCACACGCTGCGCGCTGACATCGACTATGCGACATCCGAGGGTCTGACGGCCTACGGCATCATCGGCATCAAGGTCTGGATCTTCAAAGGCGAGATCATGGAACACGATCCCGCTGGTCGCGATCGCAAGGCACAGGAACTGCAAGATGGGGGTGGGCCGCGTCCGCAGCGTCGCTGATCGGACCCCACTTCTTAAGGAGATAGAAAAATGCTTTCACCAAAGCGACCAAGATATCGCAAACAGTTCAAAGGCCGAATCCACGGCGAAGCCAAGGGCGGGACTGAACTGACCTTTGGGCATTACGGTCTGAAGGCGACCGAACCGGAACGCATCACCGCGCGTCAGATCGAGGCCGCCCGTCGCGCCATGACACGCCACATGAAACGTCAGGGCCGTGTGTGGATCCGGATTTTCCCGGATGTACCCGTGACCAAGAAACCAACCGAGGTTCGGATGGGTAAAGGGAAAGGTTCTGTCGAATATTGGGCCGCCAAGGTCAAACCCGGCCGCATCATGTTCGAACTTGACGGCGTAAGCGAAGTCGTCGCGCGCGAGGCCCTGCGCCTGGCTGCGATGAAACTGCCGGTCAAAACCCGTTTCGTGGAACGCGAAGACTGGTAAATCTGTGGCGCGCGGATGTCGCTGACCCTCTGAAATTCTGAAACCCCCGGTCGCAAGGCTGGGGGTTTTTGCTTTTGGCGGCGGCGCTGTTAAAACGCTGACATCGTATGTGCCGGGAGGCTTGGAATGGAACATCACACAGGCGGGTGTTTGTGCGGCAATGTCCGGGTCACTGCATCCGGCCAACCCAACCGGGTTGGGATTTGTCATTGCCTTGATTGCCGCAAACACCATGGCGCGCTGTTTTATGCCGCAGCAATCTTTCCCGCCGCGCGCGTAACTGTCGACGGGGAAACCAACGCATACGCCGGGCGGCATTTCTGCCCCCGCTGCGGCTCGTCCGTTTTTGCGCGGACGGGCGATGAATGCGAGGTTTATCTGGGCGCGCTGGACGCTCCGGATCAGTTCCGGCCGACATATGAGTGCTGGAGCGATCGCCGCGAAAGCTGGTTGCCCGCTCTTCCACTTGCAGAAAACCAGGCGCGGGATCGAAACGCGCATTTCCCCCTCGCGCAGTCCTCCACCCGGTTGTATGGTCGCGCAATGTCGACAATCGAAAACCTCTTCGTCACCCGCCTGTATCGCGCAGATCTTGCCGAGTTTGGCGCGCGCATTGACCCCCGTGAATTGCAGGTCTCGTGCCTGTCGATTGCCGACGACGATAAAGCGGGGCAAATCTGGTGCGAGGAGAACGGCTATCCGGGGTACACGTCCTATGCTTCGCTGGATGATCTGGCGTGGAGGTTCTCGATCTTTGGGGATCTGACCGAAACGCTCGACCAGCACGTCGCAGCTTTTGCAAAGGATCTGGAGTTTGATCTGGACGGCAAGGCCCTGAAACTCGACAGCCTCTGGATCAACGTTCTGCCCTCCGGCGGAACCCATGCGTCCCATATCCACCCCCATTCTGTCATCAGCGGCACGACCTATGTGACCATGCCAAAGGGGGCGAGTGCCTTGAAACTGGAAGACCCGCGATCAGCGCGGATGATGGCGGCGCCGGCGCGTAAACGGGATGCGCGGCAGGATATGCTTGGGTTCGTCTATATAAAACCAAAGGTGGGCGAGGTTTTGTTGTGGGAAAGCTGGCTGCGCCACGAAGTGCCGATGAATATGGCGGACGAGGAACGGATCAGCGTTAGTTTCAACTACGCTTGGGAATAGGAAAACCCGGATCAAGGCGTCTCTGGGGGATGCCGCAGAAATTCCAGCGTCCGACCGGGTCAGGGGTGCGTCGGGGCGACAGGCCGCAACCATACTGGCCGGTCGTTAAATCGGCGAAAAATGACAACGCGATTTTCCCCCTTGCCAACCCCTGTCAACGCCCCTATAGCAGCCACTTCGATAACGAACTCCACCGGGATTCGCGTGACCACATGGGCGCGCCGGTGATGTTGAAAGGACCCACAGCGATGAACGCTGCAGAACTGCTTGAAAAATCACCCGACCAGCTGCGTGAAGAGCTGGCAAACCTGAAGAAAGAGGCGTTCAACCTCCGCTTTCAGGCTGCCACTGGCGCGCTGGAAAACACCGCACGCATGAAGGTCGTCCGCCGCGACGCCGCGCGGGTTAAAACTGTACTCAATCAGGTTGCCGCAAAAGCGGCTTCCGCAGAATAAGAGGAGCGTTCACCATGCCAAAGCGTATACTGTCCGGCACTGTGACCAGCGACCAAAACGCCCAAACCGTCACGGTTTCCGTTGAGCGCCGCTTCACGCACCCGGTTCTGAAGAAAACCATTCGTAAGTCCAAGAAGTACCGGGCGCACGATGCAAACGACGCGTTCAAGGTTGGCGACAGCGTTCGCATCCAGGAATGTGCGCCGCACAGCAAAACCAAACGCTGGGAGGTCGTGACCGACGCCTCCTGAGGCAAGGCACACCATCCAGTTTAATCGAAACCGTGGGGCAGGAACTACAAACAGCCCCCACAGGTCGGGAGAAACCAAATGATCCAGATGCAGACCAACCTGGATGTTGCTGACAACAGCGGCGCGCGCCGTGTTCAGTGCATCAAGGTTCTGGGCGGTTCCCACAGGAAATATGCCTCTGTCGGCGACATCATCGTGGTGTCGGTGAAAGAGGCCATTCCCCGTGGCCGCGTCAAGAAAGGCGATGTGCGCAAAGCCGTCGTCGTGCGCACCGCCAAGGAAGTCCGTCGCGCCGACGGCACCGCTATCCGCTTTGACCGCAACGCCGCTGTCATCCTGTCAACGGCAGGCGAACCTGTCGGCACCCGTATCTTCGGGCCGGTCGTTCGCGAATTGCGCGCAAAGAACTTCATGAAAATCATTTCGCTCGCACCGGAGGTGCTGTGACATGGCTGCAAAACTGAGAAAAGGCGATAACGTCATCGTCCTGACCGGCAAGGACAAGGGCCGCACGGGGGAAATCACCTCGGTCGATCCGAAATCCGGCAAAGCCGTCGTATCGGGCGTCAACACCGCCATTCGCCACACCAAGCAAAGCCAGGCTTCGCAAGGTGGCCGCATCCCGCAGGACATGGCCATTCAGATTTCCAATCTGGCCATGGTCGACCCCAAAGACGGCGGCGCAACCCGCGTTGGGTTCCGCATGGACGGCGAAAAGAAAGTGCGTTTTGCCAAGAAATCGGGAGAAGTGATCGATGGCTGATTATACCCCCCGCCTGAAAGCCTCCTACAAGGACACCGTTCGCGGCGCTCTGAAGGAAGAGTTTTCCTACAAGAACGACATGCAAATCCCGCGTCTTGACAAGATCGTCCTGAACATGGGCGTTGGCGAGGCCGTCGCGGACAGCAAGAAAATACGCTCTGCCGTTGCAGACCTGACGGCGATTGCCGGGCAAAAGGTTGTGACCACGAAAGCCAAGAACTCGATCGCCGGGTTCAAAGTACGCGAAGGCATGCCGCTTGGCGTCAAAGTGACCCTGCGCGGTGATCGCATGTATGAATTCCTTGATCGTCTGGTCACGGTGGCCATGCCCCGTGTTCGCGACTTTCGCGGCGTTTCTGCCAAAAGCTTCGACGGACGCGGCAACTATGCCATGGGCCTGAAGGAGCATATCGTTTTCCCAGAGATTGACTTTGATAAAGTCGACCAGATGTGGGGAATGGACATCGTTATCTGCACCACCGCGAACACTGATGCAGAAGCCAAGAGCCTGTTGAAGCATTTCAACATGCCCTTCAACAGCTGATCGCGGACAGGAGAGAAAACATGGCAAAAGCTGCAATGATCCAACGCGAAGTCAAACGCGCCGCAATGGTAAAGAAATTTGCCGCCAAGCGCGCCGCTTTGAAAGAGATCGCAAACAATCTTGAATTGCCGATGGAGGAACGCTTCAAGGCGCGCCTGCAACTGGCAAAACTGCCCCGCAACTCCGCTGAGACCCGGTTGCATAACCGGTGTCAGATCACGGGGCGGCCCAAGGCGTATTATCGTAAACTCAAAATGTCGCGGATCGCGCTGAGAGATCTGGCCTCCAATGGTCAGGTTCCCGGCATGGTCAAGTCAAGCTGGTAAGGGGGACAGAACATGACAATGATGAACGACCCTGTTGGCGATATGCTGACCCGCATCCGCAACTCGTCCCTGCGCGGTAAATCCACGGTCCGTACGCCAGCTTCCAAGCTGCGCGGCTGGGTGCTGGATGTGCTGAAAGGCGAAGGCTATATTCGCGGATACGAGGCAACGACGAACAAAGCCGGACACCCGGAGCTGGAAATCAGCCTGAAATATTACGACGGAACGCCGGTCATTCGCGAACTCAAACGCGTTTCGACCCCCGGTCGTCGTGTTTACGCGGGTGTCAAAGACATTCCCACGGTCCGTCAGGGTCTGGGGATTGCCATCGTCTCGACGCCAAAGGGTGTCATGTCCGATGCACAGGCTCGTACCGACAATGTCGGTGGCGAAGTTCTGTGCACGGTCTTCTAAGGAGGATTGGTGAATGTCCAGAATTGGTAAAAGGCCGGTCGAACTGCCCAGCGGTGTCACCGCGACAGTTTCGGGCCAGACGGTCGAGGTCAAAGGCCCCAAGGGTTTGCGCAGCTTCACGGCAACGGACGATGTCGACGTCAAACTGGCGGACAATGCGGTCACAATTTTGCCGCGCGGTAAATCCAAGCGTGCGCTTCAGCAGTGGGGCATGTCGCGCACACAGGTTGCCAACTGTGTAACCGGCGTGACGACAGGTTTCAAAAAAGAACTTGAAATCAACGGCGTTGGGTATCGTGCGCAGATGCAGGGCAATGTCCTGAAACTGCAACTTGGCCTGTCGCACGATGTGAATTTCGAGGCCCCTTCAGGGGTGACGATCACAGCCCCCAAGCCAACGATTATCATCGTTGAAGGCATCGACCAGCAAGAGGTCGGCGAAGTGGCCGCGAACATTCGCAAATGGCGCAAACCAGAACCTTACAAAGGTAAAGGCATCAAATACAAAGATGAGTATATCTTCCGTAAGGAAGGCAAGAAGAAGTAAGGAACAGAAAAATGGCAAATTCCAAAAGAGATCTGTTTCTTAAGCGCCGCATGCGCGTCCGGAACAAATTGCGCAAGCACGCGGCAGGTCGCCCGCGTCTGAGCATTCATCGGTCGTCCAAGAACATCTCGGTTCAGTTGATCGACGACGTTCAGGGCGTGACGCTCGCCTCGGCCTCCAGCCTCGAAAAGTCGCTGGGCGTGGTCGGGAAAAACAACATCGAGGCCTCCCTGAAGATTGGCGCGGAAATCGCCAAACG
The DNA here is from genome assembly GCA_964466385.1 of uncultured Rhodobacter sp. Classification (GTDB taxonomy): domain Bacteria; phylum Pseudomonadota; class Alphaproteobacteria; order Rhodobacterales; family Rhodobacteraceae; genus UBA5972. Next base: position 13,990 of record CAYXNM010000046.1, read on the forward strand.
CGCCAAGAAGGCCGGCGTTTCGGAGTGTTATTTTGACCGCGGGGGTTTCCTTTTCCACGGAAAAGTCAAAGCCCTCGCCGATGCTGCCCGCGAGGGCGGTCTGAAGTTTTGATCGCAGAAGGTGGGCACGACGTGCCCGCCTCGATGATCCGGGGGGTGCCTGCGCCCCACTTGGATTGGTAAAACGGGTTCACGCCCGAGATATTTGGAGGCCGTAAATGGCGAGAGAAGACAGAGGTCGGGGCCGTCGCGACCGCGATGAAAACCCGGAATTCGCGGATCGCCTTGTCGCGATCAACCGCGTCAGCAAAACGGTCAAAGGCGGTAAACGCTTTGGGTTTGCGGCGCTTGTCGTTGTCGGCGACCAAAAAGGCCGCGTTGGCTTTGGCAAGGGTAAAGCCAAGGAAGTGCCCGAGGCAATTCGCAAGGCCACCGAGGCCGCCAAACGCGGTCTGATCCGCGTTCCGCTGCGCGAAGGCCGCACATTGCACCACGATGTCTATGGCCGCCACGGCGCCGGTAAAGTCGTGATGCGGACCGCTCCGCAAGGGACCGGGATCATCGCCGGTGGCCCGATGCGTGCCGTTTTCGAAATGCTCGGCGTTCAGGACGTTGTGTCGAAATCCATCGGTTCGGCCAATCCCTACAACATGATCCGCGCCACGATGGACGGTCTTCAGAAAGAAGCCTCGCCGCGCATGGTTGCGCAGCGTCGCGGCAAGAAGGTTTCCGACATCCTGCCCAAAACAGACGCGGCCCCTGCGGCCCCGGCTGAAACTGCGGAGGCTTGAATCCAATGGCAAAGACAATCGTCGTCAAACAAGTCGGCTCGCCCATCCGGCGCCCTGCCAAACAGCGGGCAACGTTGGTGGGACTGGGTCTGAACAAGATGCACAAGACCCGCGAACTGGAAGACACGCCATCCGTTCGCGGCATGGTCAACAAGGTCTCGCACATGGTTGAGATCATCGAAGAGAAGGGCTAGGCCGGACAATTGTCCGACCTACGGAGAAGCGCCTCGCGGGAAATTGCGGGGCGCTGTTTTTTGGTGGTGTGCAACAATGTCGATGTGTCCAATAAGGTTTTTGCACCCACCCCGTGGTCCGGGTGCTGCCCTGTCGGGCGCTATTCCTTCGCATACCCCTTGATACGCTTGTTTCTTACGTCTATACGCCCCCGGTGGGCAGTCTTGGTCCACAAAATCGTAACGCCGTGTTTATCCCTTTCGTCGCAATCGGGGGGTAGTTCCGGCCAA
>CAYXNM010000046.1:15344-17994 GCA_964466385.1 uncultured Rhodobacter sp.
AATCGTAACGCCGTGTTTATCCCTTTCGTCGCAATCGGGGGGTAGTTCCGGCCAAAGGAGAATGCGACATGAAACTTCATGAATTACACGATAATCCCGGCGCAACCAAACCCCGCAAACGCGTGGGACGTGGTCCCGGTTCTGGCACCGGTAAGATGGCTGGCCGTGGTATCAAGGGACAAAATTCCCGCTCGGGTGTTGCGCTCAATGGCTATGAAGGCGGACAAATGCCGCTTTACATGCGCCTGCCCAAACGCGGCTTCAACAACATCAACGCCAAACGCCACGCGGTGGTGAATCTGGGCTTGTTGCAAAAGTTCATCGACGCCAAAAAGATCGACGCCAAAAAGCCGATCACCGAGGCGGTTCTGGTCGAAAGCGGCCTTGTTCGCCGGGTCCGCGACGGCGTTCGGGTGCTGGCCAAGGGCGAATTCAAGGCCAAGGTCAATCTGGAAGTTACGGGAGCCTCGAAATCCGCCGTGGCGGCTGTCGAAGCGGCGGGTGGCTCGATCACCACATCTTCAACGGCGGCGGCCGAATAAGCCTTGTTAGGCGTCCACCTGACGCCTAAATGAAAAGCTAACGATTTTCTCGCGCCGCGATGCCCGGTTTCCAGGGGCCCAGGCGGCGCGTGACGCGCGAAAGGGATGAACATGGCCTCAGCAGCGGAACAAATGGCTGCCAACCTCAGTTGGAGTGCATTCGGCAAGGCAACGGAACTTCGCCAACGTATCCTTTTTGCGGTCGGACTGCTGATCATCTATCGACTTGGCACGTTTATTCCGGTCCCGGGGATCGACGCGGTCGCGCTGCGTGAATTCGTCGACAGCGCCTCGCAGGGGATCGGCGGTATTCTGCAGATGTTCACCGGCGGCGCGATTGGTCGCATGGCGATCTTTGCGCTTGGGATCATGCCCTATATCTCGGCCTCGATCATCGTTCAGTTGATGACATCGATGGTGCCCCAGCTTGAGCAACTCAAGAAAGAGGGTGAACAGGGGCGCAAGAAAATCAACCAGTATACGCGCTATGGCACAGTGGTGCTGGCGACGTTCCAGGCCTATGCGCTGGCCGCCAGCATCGAAGCGGGCGATCTGGCGACAGATCCCGGCTGGTTCTTCCGCATTTCGACCGTGACCACGCTGGTTGGCGGGACCATGTTCCTGATGTGGCTGGGCGAGCAAATCACCGCACGCGGAATCGGCAACGGTGTTTCCCTGATCATCTTTGTCGGCATTATCGCGCGGATGCCCGCAGCCGTGGTTCAGTTTCTGGAACAGGGACGGACCGGTGCGGTCAGCCCGGCCGTGATCGTCGGCGTTGCCATCATGGTTGCCGCCGTCATCGCATTCATCGTGTTTGTCGAACGTGCCTTGCGAAAGATACACATCCAGTATCCGCGCCGACAGGTCGGTTCAAAAATGTACGGTGGAGAAAGCTCGCACCTGCCGGTCAAACTGAACCCTTCGGGCGTTATCCCTGTCATTTTCGCGTCGTCGCTCTTGCTGTTGCCAACGACCATCAGTACGTTTTCGGGCACGCAAAACTCTGGGATCATGAACACGATCCTGGCCTATTTCGGGCAGGGCCAGCCGCTTTATTTGCTGTTCTTCGCTGGAATGATCGCCTTCTTCTCGTATTTCTACACGGCCAACGTTGCGTTCAAGACGGACGAGGTCGCGGACAATCTGAAGAACCAGAACGGGTTTGTTCCGGGGATCAGGCCGGGGGCGAGAACTTCGGAATATCTGGATTATGTGGTGAATCGCCTTCTGGTCGTCGGGTCGATCTATCTTGTTGCGGTCGCGCTGTTGCCGGAAATTCTGCGCAGCCAGTTCAGCATTCCGTTCTATTTTGGCGGAACCTCGGTGCTGATCGTTGTCTCCGTTACAATGGATACGATCAATCAGATTCAATCCCATATGCTGGCGCACCAGTACGAAGGCCTGATCGAGAAATCGAAGCTTCGCGGCAAAGGCCGGGGCAAGTCCAAGAGCAGGAAGGCACCGACGCGCAGATGAATATCATCCTTCTTGGACCGCCGGGTGCCGGTAAAGGCACGCAAGCCCGTAGATTGGTTGCCGAACGCGGCATGGTACAGCTTTCAACCGGCGACATGCTGCGCGCGGCCCGCACTTCGGGGACCGAGATGGGCAACAAGGTCGCCGCCGTCATGGATCGGGGTGACCTTGTCACCGACGAGATCGTCATCGGCCTGATCGAGGAACAGCTTGAGACCGCAAAAGACAACGCCGGATTCATTTTCGACGGGTTTCCCAGAACACTGGGGCAGGCGGATGCTCTGGAAGACCTGCTTGCCAGGCACGGACAGCCGCTGAGCGTCGTGGTTGAAATGGCCGTTGACGACGAGGCGCTGGTCAGCCGCATTTCGGGCCGGTTCACGTGCGGAAATTGCGGCGAAGTCTATCACGACGAGACGAAACAGCCCGCGCGTGCGGATGTTTGCGACAAATGCGGTGCGAATGATTTTGTCCACCGCGCGGACGACAATGCTGACAGCCTGCGGGTCCGTCTGCTGGAATATTACAAGAAAACATCGCCCCTGATCGGGTATTATCACGCCAAGGATCTGTTGCGCAGTGTGAACGGGTTGGAGTCGGTCGATAACGTCGCGGCGGCCATCGCCGAG
>CAYXNM010000047.1:0-3556 GCA_964466385.1 uncultured Rhodobacter sp.
CGGATTTCCGATGTGATGCAGCGCGATCTGGCGGGGCATATGGGGGAGCGCACCCAGCGGATTGGCGAGGTGGTGTGCGATGCACTGATGGCCCAAGGGGCCGAGGCCGAAAAAGCTGCCGAAATCGCCGAGGGCATTGTGGATGTGTTTGGCAAAGTTGACGCCAAAATCAAGACCCGCACCCGTCAGCTCGCCTTTATCTCGCCCAATGAAAAAGCCACCGCGATTGACTGGGCAAAAAAGGTGCTGGCCGGGCAAAATCTGCCTGGCAACGCCGAACTGAAAAAGCTGGTGCTGCGGCGCGCCGACGGAGCAGCGGACGTGGCGATGTTTGGCCGGATGCTGGCCGATGACCCCGATTTCAACCGCGAGGCAGCGGTGCAGGTTTCCCATGCCATCACCACCCACAAGGCGCTGGTCGAGGACGATTTCTATACTGCCGTGGATGATCTGAAAAAGCCAGCCGAGGACGCGGGGGCCGGATTTGTCGGCGAGGCGGGCTTCGGTTCGGGCGTGTTTTATCTTTATGCCGGCGTCGATACCGCGCTGTTGCTGGAGAACCTTGGCGGCGATAAAGCACTGGCGAAAAAGGCGATTGGTGCCCTGACCGAGGCGTTGGCCGTGGCCACCCCTTCGGGCAAGAAAAACAGCTTTGCCCACCAGACCCGCGCCAGTCATATCCGCGCCGAATGTGGCCACCAACAGCCGCGCAGTCTCGCAGGAGCGTTTTTTGCGCCTGTCTCGGGCGAAGACCTGATGGCGGCTTCGGTGGCGGCACTGAGGGAAATGGCAGACAAGCTTGACGCGGCCTACGGGGCTTGCTGTGAGGCCAGCACGGTGATGGATGTCGCTACCGGACAAGGCAGCCTTGCCGATATCCGCACCTTTGCCGAAGGTTGCGCGGCCCATGGCTGAGTATCTGGTTTTCTCTCTGGTGGCCCCGATGGGGGCCTTTGGCGACCTCGCGGGGCACGAGCAGCGCGGTTCAACCGGTTGGCCTGGACGCTCGGCCATTCTGGGGCTGATCGGTGCCGCGCTCGGGGTGCGGCGGGACGATGCCGCAGGACAGCGCGATCTGAATAATTGGCGCATGGCGGTTTCGGCCCTGAATCAAGGGCCGGTGGTGAACGATTTTCATACCGTGCAAACCGTGCCTTCGGCCCGCATCAAACACCCGGCTACCCGCGCCGAAGCCCTGAACGCGCTGACCAGCGCCGATAACGGGCTGATCACGCGGCGCAGCTATCGCATGGATTGTGCCTTTGGCCTGGCACTCTGGGGTGGCGACGCGGCGGCGCTGGAAGCTGCCTTGAGAACCCCGCATTTCGTGCCCTATCTGGGGCGCAAAAGCTGCCCGCTCTCGGCTCCGATGGCCCCTAAGCGTTTGGATGCCGAGGGACCGCTTCAGGCGCTGGAGCAGATCACACTGCCGCCTTTTCTGTCCCTTGACCCCGCCGCGCCATTGTTCGTGGCCAGCGACATCCCTCTTGGCGAAGGCCGCAGCGAGATCCGCCACGACATTCCGCTGGACCGGCAGAAATGGCATTTCGCAGCGCGCGAGGTGCATCTCCACCAGCCGGAGGACCAGACATGAACCTCTATTTCTCGCGCCTCACCCTCAATCCGGCCCCCTCGGCCCACGCCCTGATCCAGATGCTCAACCCAAAGGATGCAAACGCCGCCGCCGATGCACACCACCGGCTGATCTGGACGGCGTTTTCCGACGCCAAGGACCGCAACCGGGATTTTTTGTGGCGCTATGACGGGGAAAACCGCTTTTACACCCTTTCCGCCCGCCCCCCGCGCCCGGGCGATCTGTTTGGCGAACCGGCGATAAAAACCTTTGAGCCCAACCTTGTCATTGGCGATCGGTTGAACTTTGTCCTGCGCGCCAACGCGACCAAAGTGTCAAAACAGGCAGGTGGCAAGCGGGTGGATGTGGTGATGGACCTGCTGCATGACGAGCCAAGGGAAAAGCGCGCCGAAAAGCGGATGAAACTGGCGCAGGTGGCGGGCGAAGCATGGCTGGCGCGACAAGGCGCAGCCAAGGGCTTTGCGCCGCTGAAATCCGTGGTTGAAGGCTATACCGTGCTGGAACTTGGGCATGAAACGGCCAAACGCAAAGACCGCCCGCGCCTTGGCGTGCTCGATCTGTCCGGCTCCCTGACGGTGACTGAGCCGGGCCTGTTTCTGGCTGCACTGGCACAGGGATTTGGCCGCGCCAAGGCCTGGGGTTGCGGGCTGATGATGATCCGTCGCTCCGCATGACCCTGCCGCCCGCCAGGCCGATTCCGCTGAAGGAACGCGCCGCGCTGGTCTTTGTGGAGCGCGCGCAGCTGGACGTGAAAGACGGCGCTTTCGTTGCAATCGACAGCGAGGGCCTGCGCATCCATATCCCCGTGGGCGGCGTTGCTTGCCTTATGCTGGAACCCGGCGCACGGATCAGCCACGCCGCCGTGACGCTGGCCGCTCGGGTCGGCACGCTGGTTACATGGGTGGGCGAGGGGGGCGTGCGGCTCTATTCCGCTGGGCAACCCGGCGGGGCGCGCGCTGACAAGCTGTTATGGCAGGCGAAGATCGCTCTTGACGACAACGCTCGCCTGAAGGTGGTCCGTAAAATGTATGCGCTGCGCTTTGGCGAGGATGCCCCCGCGCGACGCTCGCTGGACCAATTGCGCGGCATCGAGGGTCAGCGGGTGCGCCACAGCTATGCCCTATTGGCGAGGCAGCACGGCGTGGACTGGAAACAACGCAAATATGATCCCGGCGAATGGGACAAGGCCGATATCCCCAACCGCTGCCTCTCGGCCGCGACTGCCTGCCTGCACGGGCTGTCCGAAGCTGCGGTGCTGGCAGCGGGCTACGCCCCGGCGATCGGTTTTTTGCACACCGGCAAACCGCGCAGCTTTGTCTATGATGTGGCGGATCTCTACAAGATTGATACCGTTGTGCCCGAGGCGTTTGCCATTGCAGGCAAGGCACAAAAGGGGCGGCTGGAGATGGCACCGGAACGCGCCGTGCGGCTGGCCTGCCGGGATGCATTTCGCAAAACCGGTCTTCTGGGCAAGATCATTCCGCAAATCGAGGAAGCTGGCGGCCGGCGGCCTGGACAAACCCGGCGCAGCGCCTGAGGCGATTGGCCCTGCCTTTAGAGAGGAGGTGAGCGGCGATGATGGTCATCGTGGTTAGCAATGCGCCACCCCGTTTACGCGGACGACTGGCGGCATGGCTGCTGGAAATTCGCGCGGGTGTGTTTGTTGGCCACTACTCGGCCCGCACTCGGGCGCGGATTTGGGCGCAGGTGGAAACCGGAGTGGAACAAGGCGACGCCGTGATGTGCTGGAAAGCACCGACGGACCAAGGCTATGACTTTCTAACCGTCGGTCGAAACCGCCGTATGCCCCAGGATTTCGATGGGTTGAAACTTGTGCAATTCTCTCCTCTGAAAAGGGATGGAGAACTTTGAAAAAGCTGGTGACTTTATGGAAAGGAGGGTTTGATAACTATATCAATATCTTACAGACAGTCTGTTCCCCGCACACGCGGGGATGAACCG
>CAYXNM010000047.1:3656-17864 GCA_964466385.1 uncultured Rhodobacter sp.
CTGTTCCCCGCTCTCGCGGGGATGAACCGTCCTGAATGATGACGTTGTTTTCTTGATCAATCTGTTCCCCGCACACCCGGCAAGACCCGACGAGGGCGAAGGCCCGGACAACGGATGTCACCGCCTTGCCGGTAACGGACGGCCCGCTGGGCCGTTCTGACTGTGAGGGAAGACCAGGAAGGAGAAGGACTTGAATGACACAGAAAGCGAAGTTGCGTGGGCGTGGCACCGACAACCGGACGGCGGAACGCCGGTTGAGGTTTTCGGAATTGACCTGGCATTCTTCTGCCCTCCCGCGCCACGCTATTGAAGGGTACCGCGCCGTCAGACCAAGCACACCCACGTCAGTCTATTTCGTTATCATCTCGGGGCCCATGACCGCATTTGGCAACACTGTTGAAATCCATGGGATGTACGTAATGATGATAAGGAACACGAAAAGCACGGACAGAAACGGCAACGCGGCGCGGACCACCGAAACCATCGGCATCCCTGCCACGCCGGACGTAACAAACAGATTCAACCCAACCGGCGGCGTTATCATTCCAATCTCCATGTTCACCACCATTATGATGCCCAAATGGATTGGGTCGATGCCCAGCTGAATGGCGATCGGAAAGACCAGCGGCGCCACGATCACCAGAAGGCCGGACGGCTCCATGAACTGGCCGCCAATCAGCAAGATTACGTTGACCACGACCAGAAACATCACGGGTCCAAGGCCGGCACTTAACATCGCGTTGGCCACTTGCTGAGGGATCTGTTGCTCGGTCAGGACCTGTTTCAGGATCAGCGCATTGGCGATCACGAACATCAGCATCACCGTCATTTTGCCAGCCTCGAACAACGTGTGGCGCGTATCCGGGTGAAATAACACCGTCACGATTGCCTGCGGTTTGCGCAAAAGCGAATGGTTCGTGTCGCCCTCGGCCGCAAGCGGGCCCATGTCGCGATAGACAAAGACCGAGACCAAAAAGGCGTAGACCGCTGCCACGGCTGCTGCCTCGGTCGGGGTAAAGAACGCGCCGGTCAGTCCCGGAATGCCGTATATCCCAACCATGATGATGACGATCAGCATCAGCCCCCAAAAAGCGTCGGCGAATGACCTGCCGATTTCGCCCCAGCCCTGCCATTCCCCTTTGGGCATATTCTTGATACGCGCCATGACATAAATGGCCACCATCAGCATTGTTCCGGCCAGAATGCCGGGCAAGACTCCGGCCAAAAACATGCGCCCGACCGAAACTTCGACGGCTGCTGCGTAAACGACCATGACGATCGACGGTGGGATCAGAATGCCAAGCGTGCCTGCATTGCAGATAACGCCGGCTGCAAATTCTTTTGAATACCCTGCCTTGCGCATCGCTGCGATGACGATCGAACCAATGGCAACGACCGTGGCCGGGGATGAGCCGGATAACGCCGCAAACAACATGCAGGCAAAAACGCCAGATATTGCCAGCCCGCCGCGAAAATGACCGACCACAGCGATCGAAAACCGAATGATCCGTTTGGCGACACCGCCTGTGGACATGAAGCTGGAGGCGAGAATGAAGAACGGAATGGCCAAAAGCGTCGAGTGGCCCTCGAAAGCTGCGAACAAGGTCTGCGCAACCGATGCCAGCGACGTGTCTGAATAGGCAAGAAGAAACAGGATTGACGACATGCCCAACGCCACGGCAATCGGCACGCCCGCGAGCATCATTCCAATGACAAGCGCAAACAGAATTACAACGCTCATCTCAGCTCTCCCCGTCGCGGTGGGCATTCAGATCGGCAATCTCGTCTTCTACCTCGTGGCTGGCGACGATCCTGTCGATGTCACCGCGCCACGCTCGGGCGGCCGCCTGCACGAAACGCAATACCAACAGCGCCATGGACAGCGGCAAAACAGCATATGGAATGAGCCGGGGAATTTTTTCGTAGGCTTCGCCGCTGTTAAACACGTCCGCCATCCATCCCAGAACAGCCGGCATGGGAATATCATTGACTTCGTACCACCCTTTGGCGCGAAACTTGTCTTCAAATCCGGTCGGGAACCAGCGGCCATCAGTTGCCGGAAGATTGGCGAAATTTGCCCAATAATCCCAAGCGCCTTTGAGCAATAACAACGAAAACACGATGCACACCGTGGCGGCAAATAGCGTGACAACCCGCCGCGCAGCGGGTGAAAGCATGTTAATCACGGCATCAACACCAAGATGCGCATTCTTTTTGACCAGATAGGACGCGCCCAAGAGGACAAGCCAACCGAACAGGAACACCGTGGCTTCCAGCCCCCAGAGCAAGCCAGAGGCAAAAAATTTGCGCAAAATGACGTTGGTAAAGGTGATGATCGTCATCAGCGCCAGGATGAACGCCATCAGGTTTTCTTCGATGTGATCGAATAGCTTCTCGCGGGTAGGCCGGTTCATGGGCTGCCTCCGTTCGGAACCTGCTGGCAGGGCCAAGTGGCCCTGCCGTCAATTATTGAGTGTCAACGGCTATAGAGGCCGTCTGTTGGATTACATTGACGCGTTGATCGCCTGTGCAGCATCAATGTTTTCCTGTCCTACGTCACCAGAAAACTGGCTCCAAACCGGTTTCATTGCGTCAACCCATTCCTGACGTTGCTCAGGCGTCAACTGACGAATGGCACTTCCAGCGTCGGTGACCGATTGTTTGGCCGCTTCGTTCACTGCGGTCGCTTCACCGTTACGGGTCTGGGTGACTTCGCCAAGGATCTTCAGGAATTGGTCCCGAACGGCCGGGTCCAGACTGTCCAGCCAGTCGACGCTGGTGACCACAAGATAGTCAATGATGCCGTGGTTGGTTTCTGTGATGCCATCTTGGACTTCAAAGAATTTCTTGCCGTAGATGTTGGACCAGGTGTTTTCCTGTCCGTCAACAACGCCCTGCTGCAAGCCGCCATATACCTCGGAAAAGGCCATCTTTTGCGGAATCCCGCCAATGGCTTCCATTTGGGCAACCAACACATCCGAGCTTTGGACCCGGAACTTCAGCCCAGCCGCATCGGTCGGATGAACCAGCGGTTTGTTGGCCGACATCTGTTTCATGCCGTTATGCCAAAACGCCAAGCCTTGCAGGCCGCGGCTTTGCATGCTGTCCTTCATCGCCTGACCAGAGTCCGAGTTTTGGAATGCGTCCACCGCGTCGATGTTCTTGAACATGAACGGCAGGTCGAACAACCGGAACTGCTTGGTGAATTTTTCGAATTTCGACAGGCTTGGCGCGGCCAGTTGAACGTCGCCTTGCAACACGGCTTCGAGCACCTTGTTGTCATTGTAAAGCGTCGAGTTCGGGAAAACCTCCATACAGGCTGTGCCGTCCATTTCAGCATTTACCCGCTTTGCCAGCAACGTTGCCGCAATGCCTTTCGGGTGTTTGTCGGTGTTGGTGACGTGGCTGAATTTGATGACGATTTCGCCGTCATCACAGCCGGTCGTGTTCGCGAAAGCCGCGCCTGCACTCAGTGCCAAAGCGCTGGCCATTATTGTTGTGGTAAGAATTTTCATGTCTGCCTCCCGTTGCATGAATAATGATGCTTCCCGCTGTTCACGGGAAACTGTGGTCCAACGAAAGCACCCGCGTATGGCGTTGACAACAAATTTATTGGAAATCCAGCCAACCGCGGAAATTGCTTTACTTCCGAACAGGTTGCGCCAAATTTACGTGCGCCAAAACGGACAGTTTTTTGTTTGGTGGGCGGCATACCGCACAGCCTGCCCGGCGTCATGTGCGAAAATCCGCACACCCAAGGCGCCGTTTGGCGCGCGTGATGCGCCCCCTGCGATGCCGAGTGGCGCCCGTTCAAACGGTATCGCCCTTGTGCCGCCTCAGGCGCGGTAGAAACCCGGCCGAATACCGTGTCGCGCCAGCTTGTCATAAAAGGTCTTGCGCGGCAGCTTCAGGTCGCGCGCGGCTTCGCTGGCGTTGCCGTTCAGGCGTTCAAGGGCTGAAATCAGTAAAACTCTTTCAACCTGATCCATTTGATCGCCCAGCCCCATACCACTTTGGGCGGCGCCAATGGGATCTGCAAACCCCAGACCATAGCGCATGGCGGCATTCATCAGGGATCGCGTATTGCCGGGCCAATCCATCGCCATCAATCCGGCGGTCAATTCGGCAGTTATTTCCGGCACGGGCAAGGCCGACTGTTCGCAAGCTTGTTCCAGGTATTGACGAAACAGGATCGGAATATCCTCGGGTCTTTCGCTGAGCGCCGGAATGCGCACGCGCATGACGTCGATCTTGTAGTATAAATCAATGTTCAGGGCCTGGTTGTTCATCAAGTCGGCTGTGGCGACACTGGTGCCGGCAATCACGCGCACGGTGCGGTCGGCTGTTTCCAGCTTTTCCAAGAGCGCATATTGCGTGGCAGGATCAAGGGCGGTTATTTCATCGATAAAGAGCGTGCCTCCCTCGGCCTGATGCCACCAGCCAGCCAGACCCGCGACATCCAACGCAGCGCCGGCGCATTTGACGAACGGTTGTTCTGCGGCACCAGATAGTTTGTGGATCGCTTCGGCCACCCGAACGGCACCGCTGCCCGGTGGGCCGCTGACCAGAACTTCGGCTTTTAGTCGCCCGGCCGCACGAGCGTTGGCGCGGAGCTCGTCCGCCAGGGCGGAATTTCCGAATAACAGGCGGGAGGCGGCGTCACCAGCCTCGACACTTTTCTTTAGCTGGCGGTTTTCCAATACCAGCGCTCGATTTTGCAACGCTTTTCGGATCGTGGCGATCAGATCATTTGGGGCGCAGGGTTTTTCCAGAAAATCAAAAGCGCCCGCCGACATTCCCCGGACGGCCATCGGGATATCGCCTTCGCCCGTTAACAAGATGACTGGCAGGTCCGGGTCAATGGATTGCGCGTATTCCAGCAAGTGAAATCCGTCTTTGCCCGGCATCCGCAAATCGGTCACCGTCACGCCGTCAAAATCGCGGCTGATGTGGTCTTTGGCCTCGATGAAAGACGCCGCCAGCGTCGGGCGCAGGTCTGCCAATTCGAGGGTTTGCCCCAGCGCGTCACGCACAGCCCGATCATCGTCGACCAATAGCACACGGTTCGTCATGGGGCCCTTTCTGAAACTGCACGGCTTAGCTCCACGGTAAATTCCGCGCCCCCGGTCGGCAAGTTGCGTCCTTGGATTTTGCCACCAAAACTTTGAACCAGCCCATAAGAGATTGAAAGGCCCAACCCCATGCCCTCGGATTTTCCGGTGGTCTTGGTGGTATAAAACGGGTCAAATATCTTGTCCGGGTCATCAATTCCCGGCCCGCTATCCGCCACCGTCACCAACGCCGTTTGTGCGCGTGTTTCAATACGGATCGACAGATGTTTCTTGGCGCTGGATTCCATCGCATCCGCTGAATTCAGTATCAGGTTCGTCAGGATTTGCTGCAATCGCACATCGCCACCACGGACCAGTATTGGTGTTTTTGGCCGCTGCCAGTCGACGGTGATCCCGGCGTTAGCCAGACGTTTGTGCACCAGTTCAAGCGCGGCGTTTACCGCTGCAACAACGTCGACATCGCCGATCTCTTTGGGTTCCTGTCGGGCAAAGGCGCGCAGATTTTGAATGATACGCCCCATCCGCTGGGTCATTTCGGATATCCGTGCCAGATTTTTGCGCGCGGCAGGCTGATCGTCTCGCTTCAAATATGCTTCGGCGTTTTCGGAATAGGACCGGATCGCCATCAAGGGTTGGTTCAGTTCATGGCTGATCCCGGCAGACATCTGTCCCAGCGCGCTTAGTTTGCTGGCTCGAACAAGGTCGCTCTGAGCTTTGCGCAGGGCGCGTTCAGCATCGTGTCGTTCGCTAATCTCGCGTCGAAGCACTGCGTTGGTTTTCGAAAGCGTCCCTGTGCGCTCGAGCACGCGTGCCTCCAGTGCCGTGTTTGCGGCAGCCTCGGCCTTTAATCGCACCGCAAGAGCTCGCCGCCTTTCGCCCGCCAAAATAAACATCAGCCCGATCAGCAGCACCAAAGACCCTGCGACCGCCGCCTGAAGGTTGGCGATGCGATGCGCCGGGGCGGTGTTGATCAGGATTTCGCCTTTCATGGCGATGATCGGCATGGAGCGCGCCAGATATATGGCCTCGTCTGGCAAATACGGCCCGCCGTTGATGCGCCAAACGTCATGAGAATGGAGGCGAACACGCCTGACTGTCGGAAAGGGCCGCCCGCTGCGCCCGTCATAGGACGCCAGCACCAGCTCTGACCGGCTGGTGACATAAACCACGCCGTTTGCATCGGTGAAAAATACCGCCGTTGGGCCAGAGGGCCAGTTGCGCTCGATTTCGCTTAGATCAATTGTGACTAGAACCGCCCCTGCGGCTGGGCCGTTGGGCCCAAAGACCGGCGCCGCAAACGTAAAAACGCGCTGGCCATCGCTGTTGACATAATGGGCCGATCCCAGCGCCCCTTGCATTGCGCGGCTAAACGCGGGCTGCGATCCGACGGTCGAGGCCCCCCTCCCGGCCGAGGCCAGAACCGTCGCGTCATTGCGCACCAGCCGGATTTCCAGACTGCCGGTTTGATCGGCCTTTTGGACCAATATCTTTGTGGCGCGCGCCACATCGCCGCCACCGTGAACGAGCGCTTCCAGAGACGGATGGTTTGACAGCAAAACGGCGAGCTCTCGGTAGCGATGGAGTTCGGCGGAAAGACGATCGGTGGCCAGCGCAAGGTCGCGCGTCCCCCGGGCCCCCAATTGGTCCATGGCAGCATTGAAGGCAACCAGCCTGACGCCAAAAACCACGGCGAGCAGGATGCCAAACAAAAACGCGCCAAGCGCGATACGGTTCAAAGATGCGGTTTTCACACCCGGCACCTTAGCAACGCCAATGATCCTGACGCCAGCAAAAATGCCAGCCCGCGCTCGGCCAGTTCGGCGACGGGGCCACGCAACGTGAAGGGCGCGGTGATCCGTTCCCGCAGCCAATCCGCCCGCGCACCGGCAATCTTCGGCGACGCATGCACGCCGAGCTTGCCGCGGCCATGCTGCCCGTCCGGCGCAGCCGTTGCGACCTCTGGACCACGTTCAAAGGGAATCCTCAGAAGGCCGATCCTCTACGTCAGCCTTTTCCCAAGGCCGCGCAGGGGTGATTACTACCGACTGTCGCAGGAGGGCCGCTTGGATTAAACCTTTGGGCAGGACACCTGTGAAGTTTTCCGGAACGTCGTTTCCGATTACATCCTTAAATTGCCGCCATAGGCCGTGTACGGGCCAGCGGGCACGGTTGGAGTCTGGGGCGACCTTGTTGCCTTGGTCCGGAATCTCTTGCGTCAGGGAACATCCGGGATCTCGAAGGCGAAATACGAACAGTGTTTCAGGTTTTCTTAGAAGGAAGCCATCCAAGTAGGACTCTCAATTTCTGCGACTGCCGGCGGGTGTACAAAACCGTGGACCAAATACTGCAACTCTCAAGAAAAAGAATTCTGTGTGCGGCAAAATGCTTATGGTGCTGCTGGAGAGAATTGAACTCTCGACCTCTCCCTTACCAAGGGAGTGCTCTACCTCTGAGCTACAGCAGCGTCCAGGAAGTGCCGTTTATTTAGCGTAAATCCGCTGAGACGCAAGCGCAATCTGGACGCTCAGAGTGCGCTCCTGTAGAGAGGGGCCATGACAAGCGACCGGACCAAAAACAACGCCCCCGCTGCGGCAAAACCGCCGCGGGAAAACGCGCGTGACCTGCGGTTGAAACAGGCGTTGAGGGAGAATTTGCAACGCCGCAAAGGGCAGGCGAAACTGCGCAAATCCAACGAAAACAAACAAGAAGTCTGAGGCAAAGGGCCACAAATGGATTCAATCATCGTGACCGGCGGGCGCAGTTTGCGCGGCAGCATTCCCATTGCGGGCGCAAAGAACGCCTGCCTGACGCTGATGCCTGCGACGCTCCTGACGGACGCGCCGCTGACGCTGACGAACGCTCCGCGCCTGTCGGACATCAAGACGATGAACACTCTGCTTGGATCGCTTGGCGTGGAAACTTCGGAACGCGAAAACGGGACTGTTCAGGTCCTGACATCGCGCAGCATCACCAACCACACGGCGGATTATGACATCGTGCGAAAAATGCGGGCCTCGATCCTTGTTTTGGGGCCAATGCTGGCGCGCGACCATCATGCCGTTGTTTCGCTGCCGGGAGGGTGCGCCATCGGCGCGCGTCCGGTTGATCTGCATCTGAAGGGGCTGGAAGCACTCGGGGCCGAGCTTGACCTGCGCGACGGGTATGTCCACGCGCGCGCGCCCGGCGGCCTTAGGGGCGGAGTCTTTGAGTTTCCCGTGGTGTCGGTTGGCGCGACGGAAAACGTCCTGATGGCCGCAACGCTGGCAAAAGGCTCGACGGTGCTGAAAAACGCGGCACGCGAACCGGAAATCGTCGATCTCGCGGATTGCCTGATCGCAATGGGCGCCAGGATCACCGGCGCGGGACAGAGCGAAATCACGATCGAGGGTGTCGAGAAATTGTCAGGCGCCACCCACCCGGTCGTTGCCGACAGGATCGAACTGGGCACTTATATGCTGGCCCCGGCCATTACCGGGGGCGAGGTCGAACTGCTGGGCGGACGTCTTGATCTTGTCTCCGCCTTTGCCGCCAAACTGGAAGAGGCGGGCGTCCGGGTCATGCAGACCAAGAACGGTCTGACCGTCAGCCCCAGGAACGGGCGCGTGGACGCGGTCGATGTGGTGACAGCGCCCCATCCCGGATTTCCCACCGACCTGCAGGCCCAGATGATGGCGCTCCTGTGCACCGCGCGGGGCAAGAGCGTGCTGGAGGAAAGAATCTTTGAAAACCGGTTCATGCACGCCCCGGAACTGATGCGCATGGGGGCCGAGATCGAGGTTCATGGCGGCACGGCCGTCGTCAAAGGTGTGGAGCGTCTGCGCGGCGCGCCGGTGATGGCTACCGATTTGCGGGCCTCGGTATCGCTGATTCTCGCGGGGCTGGGGGCCGAGGGTGACACGATCGTCAGCCGGGTCTACCATCTTGACCGGGGCTATGAACGGGTGGAAGAAAAGCTTTCCGCCTGCGGGGCCATGATCGAAAGGGTAAAGGGCGATGTCTGAAGACGCCAGATTTGAAGATGCCGGCGGGTCGCCCTTGCGTTTGATGGCCAAGGACAAGGCGGATCTGGAAATTATTTCGGCACTTGTACAGGACGCCGTTTTTCCCATGACCGAAATGTCCTGGAGCCCGGCAAAACGGCGTTTTGCGCTCTTGGTGAACCGCTTTCGCTGGGAAGACCGCGCCGATGCGCGCGAGGCTCGACGGAAATACGAACGCGTGCGGTCGATGTTGATTTTTTCGGACGTGATCCGGGTCGCCTCAAGCGGTTTTGACCGCGAGCAGCGCGATCTTGTCATGTCACTCCTGGATATCACGTTTGAACCCGGCGAGGACGGCACCGGCCGGTGCCAACTGATGCTGGCGGGCGACGGGGCGATCGGGCTTGATGTGGAATGTCTTGATGTGCAGCTTGTCGATGTCACGCGACCCTACGCGGCGCCGTCGGGCACCGTCCCGGATCACCGGCTGGAGGACTGATCTTGCCGGTCTTCCTTGACGCGCAAAGCCCGGATTTCAAGACCCGCTTTTCCGACTTTCTGTCGATCCGCCGGGACAGCGACAGCGACGTCGATGAAACCGTGGCCGCGATCATCAATGATGTGCACACGCGCGGGGACGACGCCGTCATCGAGCTGACCGCGCGCTTTGACCGGTTTGATGTCTCGGCGCAGACATTGGCCTTTTCAGACGCTGAAATCGCCGCTGAAGTCGCGAAAGTTCCGGCGGCAGAACGGGAGGCCCTGGAACTGGCGGCGGCGCGTATCCGGGCCTATCACGAACGCCAGATCCCCAAGGATGAAAGCTGGGTGGATGAAACAGGCGCAACGCTTGGCTGGCGGTGGAGTGCGGTCGATGCGGCGGGGCTTTATGTGCCGGGGGGGCTTGCCTCTTACCCCTCGTCTGTCTTGATGAATGCTGTTCCTGCCAAGGTCGCAGGGGTTGAGCGTCTGGTCATTTGCGCCCCCACACCCGACGGCAAAGTCAACCCACTGGTTCTGTTGGCTGCACAACTGGCGGGGGTCGATACGGTTTATCGGATCGGGGGTGCACAGGCGATTGCGGCGATGGCCTATGGCACAGAAACCATCCGTCCCGTGGACAAGATCACGGGGCCGGGCAATGCGTTTGTGGCAGCGGCCAAGCGGCGGGTATTTGGTCAGGTCGGGATCGACATGATCGCCGGGCCCTCGGAGATTCTGGTGATCGCCGACAAGAACAACGACCCCGACTGGATCGCGATTGATCTGCTCAGCCAAGCCGAACACGACGAAACCGCGCAGGCGATCCTGATCACCGACGACGCCGGTCTTGCAAAAGCGGTCCGTGACGCGGTGACCCGGCGGCTGAAGACATTGGAAAGGCGCGATATCGCCGCCAGGAGCTGGCGTGATTTCGGCGCGATCATAACGGTCGGCACGCTTGCCCAGGCCGCCGAGTTGTCAAACCGCATTGCCCCGGAACATCTGGAACTTTGCGTGACCGACCCTGACCGCCTTTCACAGGACACGCGTCACGCCGGCGCGATTTTTCTTGGCGCGCACACCCCCGAAGCGATCGGGGATTATGTCGGTGGTCCCAACCACGTGCTGCCCACATCGCGAACCGCGCGGTTTTCCTCCGGTTTGTCCGTACTGGATTTCATGAAGCGCACGACGATTGCCAGGATGACACCACGGGCGCTCGACGTGATCGGCCCGGCAGCGGAAACGCTGGCGCGCTCCGAGGGACTGGAGGCCCACGGGATTTCGGTTTCTCTCAGGCGGACAAAACCCGAATGCGCGGGCGATGAGTGACAAGAACCGCCTCCTGCATGTCGAGATCGACGAAACCGGCCTGCCCGCCCCGACCCCGGAAATCGAGCAGGAACGCAAAGTCGCGATTTTCGATCTGATCGAGGATAACAGCTTTGGACTGCCGCAACCGGCGGGCAAAGAAATCACCCCCGGCCCCTATCGTCTGACATTGGGCATTGTCGACGGGCGGATCGTGTTTGATATCCGGACTGAAAACGAAGACCCGGTTGCGCAATTCCATTTCTCGCTTTCGCCCTTCAGGCAGGTGGTCAAAGATTATTTTCAGATCTGCGAGGCCTATTTTGATGCGGTCAAACGTCTGCCGCCCAGCCAGATCGAGGCGATCGACATGGGGCGGAGGGGCATCCACGACGAAGGCGCGCGGGTGCTGCTGGAACGTCTGGACGGTAAGATCGTCACCGACACGCTGACGGCACGACGGCTGTTCACGCTGATTTGCGTCCTGCATTTCAAGGGCTGAGGCGGCGGTATGGCATCTTCCCTTCCTGGTGCCGTGCTCTTTTGTTGCGACTACAACGCGGTCCGCTCGCCCATGGCCGAGGGGTTGCTGAAGAAACTGGTGGGCCAGAAAATCTACGTGCAATCCGCAGGGGTCAAGAATGATCTGGAGATCGACGGATTCGCCATTGCCGTCTGCAAGGAACTTGGTGTCGAGCTCAGCCGGCACCGCGTGCGCACGATGGATCAGATGGTCGACTGGGGCGATGATCTGGAAAGCTATGATCTGATCGTGGCACTGTCCCCTGCCAGCCAGCGCCGCGCACTTGAATTCACCCGCTTTGCGGCACTCGATGTGGAATACTGGCCCATCATCGACCCCACAGGCCTTGGCGAGACCCGAGAAGAGAAACTGGCGGCCTACCGGCAGGCACGCGACCAGATCGCCGCGCGGATCAGAAACCGGTTCATCGAAGCGTAAGGTTCGCGCCCGGCCTGGGGGTGGTGGCGGGCGCGAACCGGATTTCAGGCGATCCGGAGAGCTTTGGACATCAATGATGCGAAGTTTGGTTGCAGGTGACGCGGTATGTGCAGACCCGAAAGCGCCTGTTGCACGCTTTACCCCTTGAATTTCATATGAAACGAGGGCATTCAGGCCTCGCGCGGGTTTGGCCCGTTGCACTATGCAACCAAACGTCGGAGACCACATGGCCAAGGAAGAACTGCTCGAATTTCCGGGAGTCGTGGTAGAGCTTTTACCGAATGCGACCTTTCGGGTAGAGCTTGAAAACGGCCATGAAATCATTGCCCACACTGCTGGCAAAATGCGCAAGAACCGCATTCGCGTGCTGGCCGGCGACAAGGTTCAGGTCGAAATGACCCCTTATGATCTTTCCAAGGGTCGGATCAACTACCGTTACAAATAGGCAAACGGATGCGGTTTATCCTCGCATCGGGCAGCCAGCGGCGACAGGATCTGCTGGCGCAAATCGGCGTTGTGCCGGATAAAATCATTTCCCCCGATGTCGACGAAAGCGCGGTGCGCGGCGAAGAGCCTTTGGCATATTGTCGGCGTATCGCCTTGGCCAAACTTCAGTCAGTGACAGGATTTGAAGACGCGGTTGTCCTTTGCGCGGACACGACCGTTGCTGTTGGTCGACGCATATTGGGCAAACCCGAGGATGCGGCTGAAGCAGAACGCATGTTGCGCCTGCTTTCAGGCCGACGCCATCGGGTCATTACCGTTGTCGCCGTGCGATCGCCAAACGGGGTATGGACGAAAGACGTGACGACACGGGTTCAAATGAAGAGCCTCTGCAAGCAGGAAATCCGGGCCTATATCGCATCGGGCGAATGGCAGGGAAAAGCCGGCGCCTATGGCATACAAGGCCGGGCCGCGGCATTTGTGCCGTCAATCAACGGCTCGTTCAGCGCCGTTGTGGGCTTGCCCTTAAGCGAAACCGCGGGATTGTTGCAAGCCGCCGGAGCCTCGCTTGACGGACCGCAACCATCATGAAGGGACGTATTGCGATCACCGGCACCATCGACGGACGCGCAGCCGCAGCGTTGGTGGTCGATGGCAAACTATCCGATCTGCTGATCGATCCGCCGGAAAGCGACGCCCCGCGCCCCGAAGCGATCTATCGCGCCACCGTAGGGCGACCGCTCAAGGGCATGAACGGGGCCATCGTCTCGCTCGGGGCGGGGCATTCGGGGTTCCTGCGGCAGGCCAAGGGACACGCGCCGGGGGACGTTCTGCTGGTTCAAATCAATTCGCAGGCCGAAGACGGTAAAGCGGCGCCGGTCACGACCCGGGTCATCTTCAAAGGCCGCGCGTGCCTGCTGACGCCCGGTGCGCCGGGTCGTAATGTTGCCCGATCGGTCAAGGATCAAGAGGCGCGGGAGCGGCTGGAACAGATCGCGGCGGATGCGGCGGATATTGTGCCCAAAGATGTCGGATTGATCCTGCGCTCGGCCGCCGCCGATCTTGAGACTATCGACATTCTGGACGAAATCTCCGCCCTTTCAGAGACATGCCGCGCCGTAATCGCGGACGGCTATGCCGGGCCGCCCGAATTGTTGGTCGATGCGCCCTCCGCAACCCACGCGGCCTGGCGCGACTGGACCTCGCCTGCGCCCGAGCAGGTGTTTACCGACGAAACGGCCTTTGACGATCACGGTGTTTGGGACATGATCGAAACGTTGAAATCCCCGCGTGTCACCCTGTCCGGCACCGCTTTCATGTTCGTCGAGCCAACCCGCGCCGTGACCGCCATTGACGTCAACACGGGCGGCGATTTTTCCACCGCCGCCGGACTGAAGGCCAATATGGCGGCCGTTCGCGACCTGCCCCGGCAACTGCGCCTGCGCGGCCTTGGCGGTCAAATCACCATCGATTTCGCCCCGATGGCCAAGAAGGACCGCAAATCGGTGGAACAGGCCCTGACCCGCGCGTTGCGGCAGGACGGTGTCGACACGATTATCGTCGGATGGACCCCTCTTGGTCACCTGGAATTGCAACGCAAACGTGCGCGCCTGCCGCTGGCGGAACTGATGGCGTGGTGAAACACGGATGTATGGCGCAAGATCAGTTGGTCGCGGCTCCGGTGCTCCCGCCCCAATCCTCAGACATTTGGCCCGCCGGTCGTGGAAAGGCTGAACCCGTCATGAACGATGCGCGCGCCGGTCCTGACAGGACGCAGGGTGCCAAGACGCGCAAAGTTGCGCCAGCGGTGCATTTTGCCGCTGGACAGCCTTGGAGCGCTATCTTAAAACCGCCCAACCCAAGGCCGGTGGCCTGACCCGTGCCCGGGTAGCTCAGGGGTAGAGCAGTGGACTGAAAATCCTCGTGTCGGTGGTTCAAATCCGCCCCCGGGCACCAT
>CAYXNM010000048.1:0-17760 GCA_964466385.1 uncultured Rhodobacter sp.
AAACCTTTGGGCTGACCGGGGTCATGTTCCTGTTTTTCATGAGCCAGATGCGGTTATTCGCGAAATACTCCGAAGAGAACGGCTAGGCGCGCAGAAAAAAAGGTTGCATCATTGATGTCCTTGGCAGCCCGGATTGCCCGCAATCCGGTTCGCGCCCTACCCTCGCGTTTTAACTGATTTCAACGATGCGAACTTTGACTCCACGATACCGGGACGAAGACCACCAAACCACCAGCGCGCGGACCGACAAAAAGACGTGAATGCAATATTCGCACGGTCCCGCAGCACCCTACGCCCCGGACGGTTTGTCAGCCGGGCCGGGGTGTCGTTGCCCCCACAAGTCATAAGCACTGCTTTCGTCGACCTTGACTGTGATGATATCCCCGGGTTTCAGACCTTCGAAACCCTCGTCGATGAACAGATTGCCGTCGATCTCGGGTGCGTCGGCTTTGGTGCGACAGGTCGCGCCGTCGCTGTCAATTTCGTCCACGATCACCTCGACCAGCGTGCCGACTTTTGCGGCCAGCCTGGCCTCTGAAATCGCCTGCGCCTTTTCCATGAAGCGGTTCCAGCGGTCTTGCTTCACCTCCGCGGGCACATGATCAGGCAGAGCGTTTGATCGGGCACCCGCGACGTTCTCATACTGAAAACACCCGACGCGATCGAGCTGTGCCGCGTCCAGCCAGTCGAGGAGATGCTGGAACTCAGCCTCGGTCTCGCCCGGAAACCCCACGATAAAGGTCGAGCGCAGGGTGATGTCCGGACATATTTCGCGCCATTTGCCGATTTCATCCAGCGTTTTGGCACTGGCCGCCGGGCGCGCCATGCGTTTCAGAACATCCGGGTGGCTGTGTTGGAAGGGCACGTCGAGGTAAGGCAACACACCGCTGGCAGGGTCCGCCATGAGCGGCACCAGGTCGCGCACGAACGGGTAGGGATAAACATAGTGAAGCCTCACCCAGGCGCCAAGCTGGCCCAGGTCGCGCGCCAGGTCAACAATATGGGATCGGTGGCCACGGTCGGTTTTGTGCTTTATATCAACGCCATAAGCCGAAGTGTCCTGGCTGATCACCAGCAATTCCCGAACGCCGTTTTCAACCAGCCGCTCAGCCTCGCGCAGGACCGCATGGGCCGGACGGCTGGACAGACGACCGCGCATGTCAGGAATGATGCAGAATTTGCAGCGGTGATTACAGCCTTCGGAAATCTTGAGGTAGGAATAGTGCCGCGGGGTCAGGGAAACCCCGCTTGACGGCAATAAATCGACGAAAGGGTCGGCGTCCGGTGGCACGGCGGAATGGACCGCATCCAGCACCGCTTCGTACTGCTGCGGTCCCGTTACGGCCATGACCTTTGGATGCGTGCCGGTGATCTCGTCCGGCGCGACCCCGAGGCAGCCGGTGACGATCACCTTGCCGTTTTCCCGAAGCGCTTCGCCGATTGCCGCCAGACTTTCGGCCTTGGCGCTGTCCAGAAACCCGCACGTGTTCACAATGACAGCGTCGGCACCGTCGTAGTCAGCGCTGAATTCGTACCCTTCGGCCCGCAGGCGCGTCAGGATGCGTTCGCTGTCGACCAATGCCTTGGGGCAACCAAGGCTGACCATGCCGATGCGCGGCTGGCCGGGCCGGGCGGGCGACGGGTTTATCCGCGCGGAAGGGGCAAGGTCGGGGCGCGTGGCGTGGGGGTTCTGGGTCATGTCGGCGGTATACGCGGGCAATGCGCCGGGCGAAAGGGGCGGCGCGGCGTGCGGTTTCAGCGTGACCCATGAGCGGTTGGCGGGCGATGAGTATTTCAGGAACAATGAAACCTGTTTTTCGTTCTTGCAGTGCAGGGGAGTACGCCGGTAACCTCTGCGTCAAATCAAGGAGCAAGCGGCATGGCGAAAATCACCCGTGCGCGTCTGGAAGACGCAGCGGCGCTCGTATACCGGCAGATGTCGCCGACGCCGCAGCATGAATGGCCGCTGCTGGCCGAAGCGACGGGCGCGCGGGTTTGGGTCAAGCACGAAAACCATACGCCGACCGGGTCCTTCAAGATCCGGGGAGGAATAACATTCATTGACTGGCTGAAAAGGACGCAACCCGATTGCCGGGGCGTCATCACCGCCACACGCGGCAATCACGGCCAGAGCCAGGCGCGTGCGGCCGTGGCGGCGGGGATGGTGGCGAAAATCCTGGTGCCCTTTGGAAACTCGACCGAGAAAAACGAAGCCATGCGGGCATTGGGTGCGGATCTCGTTGAATTTGGCGACGATTTTGATCAGGCGCGGCTTGAATGTTATCGTTTGGCAAAGGCCGAGCGTCTCTTTCCCGTGCCCCCCTATCACGAGGAACTGACTGTCGGGGTTGCCTCCTACGCGCTTGAGCTTTTTCAGAATGTACCAAACCTCGATACGGTCTACGTGCCGATCGGCGGGGGAACCGGGATTTGCGGTGTCATTACCGCGCGCGATCTGCTGGGCCTGAAAACCGAGATTGTCGCCGTTGTTTCGACCGAGGCGGCCTCGGCCAAACTGTCCGCGGAGGCCGGGCATCTGGTCGAGACACCGACCGCGCGCACCATCGCTGACGGGATGGCGGTGCGGGTTCCGGTTCAGGCTTCCTTTGACATTTACGCCAAGGGGGCCGCGCGCTTCGTCGCGGTGAATGACGACGAGGTCGCCGCAGCCATGCGCCTTTATTTTCGGGCAACGCACAATGTTGCGGAAGGGGCGGGGGCGTCACCCCTGGCGGCGCTCCTGCGCGAGCGGGGCCGGATGAAAGGCAAGAACGTGGCGCTCATCCTCAGCGGAGGCAACGTGGACACGGATTGGTTTGAAACGGTATTGCGTGGTGAAACCCCCCGACCGCGTTAGCGCGCCAGCCCCAGGCCGGCAAGATGTGCCATTGACGCCGGGATCTTGGCGCTGTCGTTCAGTTCAAGCACAAGATGGGGCTTTGCCGGGATCCCCGACAGCGCCTGGAACACGCCATGCCATTCTATCGTACCTTCACCGATGGCCCAGTGCCGATCGGCAAATCCGTCCGCGTCCTGCAAATGAACGTGTCCCAACATGCTCCCGGCCACCGTGATGAAACGACCAACCGACGGCGCGCCGTATTGAGCGTGCGTGAACTGCGCGTGACCGGTATCGACCGAAACTTTGACGGCCGCGCTTTGAAAGCTTTCGGCGAGCGTCAGGCGGTCAAGTGGATTGATGTCCTGAATATTCTCAATGACAATGACGACGCCTTGGTTTTCGGCCCGGTTCACCGCGGATGCCAGACAATCATGAACAGCGCTGATCTTGCGCGCCCGGCCATTTGGTTTCAGGTCGATATTGTTGTTGTCCCAGCTCGTGTAGGGCGAATGAAGCACGATCTGAACGGCCCCCAGAGCCGCGCAAACGTCCAGCGCCTGATCGATACGCCGGATCACGATATCGCGCATGTCAGGGTCCGCCGTGTCGATTGCAAAGCCCGAGAAAGGCCCGTGAATGCCAATCCGCCCCTGATATCCGTCCAGCAGACGATTTGCGGCATCCGCAAAGGGCCGCCAGTCACCTGATAGAACGCTGGCAAAACAAAAGTCCTGCAACTCCAGATCGCGGTTCATTTCACGCAGCCACGGCAGGTGGGATTTCAGATCAAGGATGCTGAGCGCTGCACCGACAAGGGGAAGGTCGTTAACCATACGGGATGTCCGGTTCGTAATGTTCCTGCCTGACCTTTGCGCAATCCGCACCTTGCTGGCAAGGGTTTGATGGGTCGACACAAAAAGGGGCGCGCCCGGTCAGAAGCGCGCCCTTTGAACCGTCCCTGATATGCCGGTCAGACTGGATTGTCCGCGCGCACGGTAACGTTGACCTTGCCCTTGACCGCTTCTGACCAGTGAAGCACGATCTCGGCACCGGTCACACCCTGTTTCGTGACCGCGTAGGGTTGCGTATAGATGCCTGTGTTGGACCCGTTCTTGATCTTGTTTTCCGCCATGACCGACAAAACGCGCCGTGCCTTGCCGCCAAAGGGCAGGTGGGCGATGAAATCGCCGGTCCATGTCTGCGCGGGTGTCAGTTCCTCTAACGTGATCGTTGCGGGATTGAATGCGCGGTTGTCGATGTTGTTATATGTGTTTCCCTGCCATGTCAGATTTCGGAACAGACTTGGATTAAGCGGGGCTATGGAGTCATCCACACCTTCTACACGATCCAGCGTTCCCCCGTTGATATGCTTGAACGTGTTGCCGGTGACATTCAATCCGTTGATATAGTGACCAACGCCGTAGGGTTTGATCTGGATAAACCGCACCCATGACGCTGATCCCGTCGATACGAAAATATTTCCCAGGATCGAGAGGCCGCCGAACGAAAATGTTCCCGCGGCGTCGGGCGTTTCGTCGTGCTCATTCGCCCACTCGACGAAACAGTTGTCGACGTAGTTCCCGTTGATGATCGATTTCGTGTTGGAAGCGGTCAGCACAATTCCGGCGGTGCGCAGTCCGCCCGTGACGTTGTCGCCCTGAAAGAAATGGTTTCCCTCGATCATCTGGCCGGTGCCGCCGACAACGCCGAAATGGCGGAAACGCACGGCACGATTATCGCGGATCTTGACGTCGTTTGCGTTGACGTTGAAACCAATGCTCTGCCGGGTCTGCGCGTCCAGTGTCTGTTCATCGGAAATGAACTGGTTGCGATCAAGCTGCATGCCCGAACAACCGCCGCCGATGGACGTGATGCCCCGTTCCCGTGGCCGGGTCAGGTAACTGTCCTTGACCATGAATGTCAGCCCGTCCTTGGCCAAGAGGATACCGTTGCATTTCCCTTCGCAAAAGAAATCGACGTTGGAGATGGTGAAGCGTTGCAAGGATGTGAACCCGCTGAAATCAAGGAGGTACTTGAACCTCTTGAACGTGTAGGTCTGCTGTGTCGGGGCGCCATAGAGCGGCTGGCTCAACTCGATCGTGCCCGCCGCGATGTTTGTCGAGCGCACGTATACCTCGCGCCCGACACCCGTTCCTTCTACCAGCGCGCCGACCGGAATTTGCGACACGTTCACGACATTGCCAAGCTGGGTCTTGCTGGCGGCATTGTAATCGCCAAGCGAGGTGAAAACCTCGGTGTCCCAGGCGGTCGAGCCGTCCGAACGCAACTGCCCGTTGCGCAGAATCCGCCGGGTCGCATAGGTTTCGCGGTTGACGACCGCGGCATGCACATCCAGCGGTTGGGTCAGAAGGACGCGTCGCCCGCACATATCAAGACTGTCATGGTCGCTGAAATTCAGGAGCGTCTGCAAGGCTTTCTTGAGCGCGAGTTCCGCGTCACCGAATGCGTCGATATAACTGGGCAGATCGAAATTCTTGGTCAACGCAAGACGGGCGCTGTCGGGCATGACGACGGTTCCGTCAAAGCGGACATGTTCGTCAAACGTGACATTGCTTGCCAGGTAATACGTTCCGTCCGAGACCAGAACATCGCGACCCTGCGCGGCAAGATCCGCGGCCTCGAACGCGGCGCTGTCATCGGTCACGCCATCGCCGATCGCCCCGAAATCGCGCACATCGACCCAATCCATCAGTTTGCGGTGAAAGACGTCGGTCGCATCCTCAATGCGGATATCCTCGACCCTGACAACCCCCCCGTCAGCACCCGTGAGGTCCAGCCCGATATGGGCGATGACCGGCGCCGTCCCCCAGATCATGTCGACCCCTTGCCGGTTGCCCGAGCCGATGATGGCCCAGACCTCGACCACGTCGCCATAGGCGCTGAGCGCCACCGACGGCCCGGCCTCCACAAGCCCGGTCACATGCGCGCCCGCGCTGTCTCCGGCCCATGCGGCGACCCTTACCGACGCCAGATTGCCGCTCATGGCTTTGACGCGCGCCGACACTTTCAGGTAGCACCCCGGACTGAGCGGTGTATCGCCCATGTAGCGGAGCTTTTGTGTCGCCGCTGTTTTCTGCAATTCAAGGCAGGCACCAAAATCACTGTCCGCAAGCACGACCGCGGCATTTGCGGCGCTGTCATATGCGGTTGATCCTGGCGTTCCGTCCTGATCCGACCAGACCGCCAGACCGTTTTCAAATGCCGGAGGCATCAGTGCCACACCGTCGGTAATTGCCTTGTTCATGTAAAATGTCCTTTCGGGCTAATTTCTGAATAGAAATCGTGCCGGGGCCGGGCTGCCACGGCTCGTGTTGAAATACTCATGTTGGAGGACCGGCACGCCAAACCGGTTGCCGTTCCCTTAACCAAGAATACTTAAGAAACCGTGAATAATCGCGAATCCGATGGGGTTTGACATGTCGTCCCAATTCGTTGAATCTGTTTCGAATGGGAAACGAACAAAAGGGGGAATTCATGTATATCACTCTGAAAATAATCCATTTTCTCAGTTTCTCGGCTGGGATCGGCGTTGGTGTGGCCAGTATGGTGCTGGGCATCCGGGCCGCACGAGCAGAGGGGCCGGCCATCGGCGCACTGCGGAGCGCATCCGGCGCGCTCGGTCGCATCGGTCTTGGTGCGATCATTTTGCTTTGGGTGACAGGTGTCTGGATGATGGCGTCTTTTCACCGGGGCAGCTTGGACGGGCTTTTCCTGGTCAAGATCGGGTTTGTCGTTGTGCTCACCGGTTTGTCGCTCGACCTCAACATCAAGGGTGCGCGGGCCGCCCGGGGGGGTGCTCCGGTTGATCCGGGCTATGCCAAACGTTCGGGCATGATCATGGGGGCCATGTCGCTGTTGGCCTTAGTCACGGCGGTCCTGGTGTTTGGATAGCTCGGCCCCATCCAAAGCGGACGGGTCGCCACCTTGACCCGATCCGAAATGGCCCGGTACGGATCCTGGCGGGTCTACGCTTTGGCCAGCTTTCCGTCCAGCGCACGATTGACAAGGTCGATGGTCTCGTCAACGCCGTAAAGCGCGATGAAGCCACCAAAGCGCGGCCCTTGGGACGCCCCCAGAAGCACCTCGTAAATGGCTTTGAACCAGTCGCGCAAAGGTTCAAACCCATGGTCTTTTCCAACGGCGAAAACAATGCTTTGCAAAGGTTCGGCTTCCGGTTTGCCGTGAAACGCGCCAAGCCGGTCGGCAAGGTCCGCCAGCGCAAGACGCTCTCTTTCGTTTGGCGCGCGATAGGATCGTGACGGGGCGACGACGTCGTTGAAATAGCGCAACGCATAGCCGGCGGCGGCATCAAGGTCGGGGTTCTTTTCCGGTGACGCATCCGGTGCGTACCGCTGGATGAAGCCCCAAAGAGCGTCTTTGTCGCTCGCCGAAGCGACGGACGCAAGATTGAGCAGCATCGAAAACGAAACATCCAGATTGGAATGCGGAGGCGTCCCTCCATGCACATGCCAGACCGGGTTGGTCAGCCTTTGCGTTGTGTCCTGACCGGGGAAAGCCCTCAAATGCTGATGATACTCGTCGACAGCTTTTGGAATGACGTCGAAATAAAGCCGTTTTGCCGTCCTGGGCTTTTGGTACATGAACATCGACAGGCTTTCGGGCGCCGCATATGTCAGCCACTCTTCCATCGACAGACCGTTCCCCCTGGATTTCGAAATCTTCTGACCCTGCTCGTCATTGAACAGCTCATACGTCAGCGTTTCGGGCTGGGGCTTGCCAAGTGCGCGGCAGATTTTCGTGGCCTGGGTCACACTGTCGATCAGATCCTTGCCCGACATTTCGTAATCCACGCCCAAAGCGGCCCACCGCATGGCCCAGTCGGGTTTCCACTGCAACTTGACATTTCCGCCCGTCACCGGGATTTCGACGCGCTCGCCGTCGGGTTCCGCGTAAACGATTGTCCCGCTGGCGACATTGCGCTCCAACGTGGGGACCTGCAATACATGGCCTGTTTTCGGGCTTACGGGCAGAAAGGGCGAATACGTCGCTTGCCGCTCGGCGCCCAGTGTCGGCAACATGATTTCCTGGATTTTTTCAAACCGCTCCAGGGCGACCAGCAGCATCTCGTCAAACCGTCCCGAACGGTAATACTCGGTTGACGAGGCGAATTCATACTCAAAACCGAACGTGTCCAGAAAGGATTGCAGTCGCGCGTTGTTGTGCCCGCCAAAGCTGTCATGCGTTCCAAAAGGATCGCGTACCCTGGTCAGGGGCAGGTGCAAATCCTCTGCCATCCGGGCCTGGTTCGGCACGTTGCCGGGCACTTTTCGCAACCCATCCATGTCATCGGAAAAGCAAATCAGCTTTGTGGGAATGTCGCTGATTGTTTCAAAGGCGCGACGCACCATCGTCGTGCGCGCGACCTCGCCAAACGTTCCGATATGGGGCAGACCCGACGGGCCATACCCGGTTTCAAACAGCACGTATCCCTTGGCCGGGGGTGCGCTGTTGTAGCGCTTTACCAGCTTTCGCGCTTCCTCGAAAGGCCACGCTTTTGATTTCATTGCCATTTCACGCAAATCTGACATTCGCGATTTCCATTCAATTGCCGGAGAAAACCCAACCTTCGGGCGATTTTGAGAGCTTCCTATTGCCCCGGACTGCCAGCGTCAATATTGTCACCTCGAAATCGGAACCCAGAGGCACGCGTTGAGCAATCCAGACACACCCCCGTCGTCCATGACCCCGCAGGATGCGCTGGTGGCGCTGATGGTTGCCGTTTCGGTTTCCGATGCCAGCATCAAAACGTCCGAACTTGTCACGATCGAGCGGATCGTCAATCACCTTCCGGTCTTCGCGAACTATGATGCGGATCGTATCAAAACGACTTCGCAAACGGTTTTTGAACTGTTTGAGGAAGAAGATGGCATCGAGGCGCTGTTCGGCCTTGTCCGCGATGCGTTGCCGGAAACGCTGGCCGAAACGGCCTATGCGCTGGCCTGTGACGTCGCGGCGGCGGACGGGCGATTGCGTGAAACCGAATTGCGGTTCCTGGAAGAAATGCGTTACGAGCTTGACATCGACCGGCTGCACGGGGCCGCGATCGAACGTGGCGCGCGTGCCCGTCACACGACGCTTTGATCAGGCGTCAAACGTATCTGCCCATCTTTCGATCAGTTGACGCTGCAGCGACTTTGAGCGCGTGTTCCACGCCCGTGCACCCTTGGGGCGCTCGCGCTGGGATTTTCTGATCGTTGATCTCTTGGGAAGATCAGCCGTGAAAATGGCGAAAACCAGTTTATTCTTGCCGGGCGTTTCGATGAACCCGGCCAGTGCGGACACAAAGTTGAGCGTGCCTGTTTTCGCTTTCACGCGCAGGGCGCCGTTCTTGACCTTTTTACCCTTGGCATCCCGCATCGCGACGGGTTTCAGCAAATCGTGAAGCGTGCCGTTCCATCCGCTGGTTTGCAGGAATTTCACCATTTCACCCGCTGAAATGTGCGAACCGTCCTCCAAACCTGAATGATCGACAAACCTGGCATGTCTTGCCCCGGCCTTCCGGGTCAGCCAGTCCCCCATCATTCGACCCGATGCGCGCAGGGAACTTGGTTTGCCGCCTCTTTCATGGCTGGCCGTAACGCCCACGGCCTCGGCGATGAGGTTGGTGGAATACTTAAGCATGCGCCGCAACATCGGTTGCAGGGCGGCGCTTTGCCATTCCGCCAAGGCCGTTCCGGCGGGTACTGATTTTGCGGTCTTGAACGGGGGCAGGACAATGCCATGCGCACGCGCCAGCGTCCGGAAAACCTCGGCGGCATAAAGGTGGGGCCGTCTGACCGGCAGCCACCGTCCACCCTTCTTGCCCAGAGCGTGTTTGGCGACGGTCCACTGGTCCTCGCGCGCGGTCGTTTTCAGGGCGAATATGGGGGATCTTCGGTCCACCACCCGGATGGTGGACATCGCGACCCTTGGGCGGAATTTCACCCCGCGCGCGTCCATCGTGACTTTGTAGCCTTTGGAGGTCCGCTGCCATTCGAAAAACACACGGTTGTAATTCAGGTTGAGGCCCGACAGCGACGGGTTGTAGCCCAGATATTCCGGTTGATCGGGATCGATCGATTTCTGATATGGCAGCGCGCCTCCATAAACGAAAGCGTGGCCTGAAATCTCTCGGACACCAGACGCCTTCAGCCGCTTTGCAAGAATGCCCAATGCATCCGTGTCAAGTGTCGGGTCACCCCCCCCCACAAGGTAGAGATCCCCCTCCAACCGCCCGTCCACGACATTTCCGGTGGCGATGACACGCGTCTTGAACCGGTAAGCTCCGCCAAGCGCACCAAGGCCGTATAGCGTGGTAATCGTTTTCGTGACGCTTGCCGGGGGCATCGTCAGCAAGGGTTTGTGGCTTTCCAGCAATTGGCCGGTGCGGGCATCCGCAACAACGAAACCGATCTTGCCGCTGAGGTTTGCCTTGGCAAGGATGTCCTCAAGTGAACCCGCCGCGGCCAGTTTGGCCTTGTGCGTGCGCGGTGCCGGCCGGATCGACCTGACCGGGGCACCCGCCAGCGCTTGCGAGGCCACACTGGTCAGAAAACCGGTTAATATCTGGCGACGGGAAAGGAACGAAAACTTGGGTAAGAGCGACATTGGCGCACCATAAAACGCGCGACCTCCAAGGCAAACCCCTTATAGCGTTTTGATGCCAAATTGACACATTTCCCGGGGAGGGCCGGCGTTGCCAAAAACGGCGGCAGGTTCAGGTCCCCTCAAACTCTGAGCGAGAGTATTCGCGACAGCCGCTTTAGCGGACCCAACCTCCGCGCCCTCGTATCTCGGAGGAAGACAGATCGACCGTCGGCCCGGGTTCAAGGCTCCAGCAGGGCGGCGGGCGGTTTGCAAGGGACGCGCTCAGGTGCCCGGGCAAACGAAAACTCCGGTACCTTCGGGCCGCAGGCGACAGGCCTGCGCGCGCAAGATGTCCGGCGCGTCCAAGAACCCCGATTGGAACGTTTCCCATGATGCCCTGCCAGTCTTCCCAACGGTGAAAACCGGCGAGGTTGTCCGCCCCCATCAGCCAGACGAACCGAACGCCGGGATACCGCGGCAAGAGCTTTGCCAGTGTTTCAGCGGTGAAGGAAGTTCCGAACCGCGCCTCAAGATCGCTGACGATGATCCGGGGATGTTGCGCGACGACCCGGCACGCTTGCAGGCGCCTCTGAAAATCCGCAGGGGCGTCGGGTTTCAGCGGGTTTTGCGACGAGACCAGCCACCAGACCTGATCCAGCCTGAAGCGGCGCATCGCTTGTCGTGAAACATGTAAATGCCCCGCATGCGGGGGGTCAAACGACCCACCCAACAGGCCGATTTTCTGCCCGCCCGGTGCCAAAGGCAATTGGTGCCGCATTCCTGACGTTCCCCCATTGTCCCCAACGAAGCGCCACAATGTACGATTTCACAGGCCGCCTCAACCTGTTTGCGGCGTCCGCGGCCTCCTCCGGGACCAAGGGCGCGTCAACGAACAAAGGTACCCGCGCGCAGGGGGTCAGGCTGTGCCATAGGCCTGATCCATCGCGATTCGCATGGCCTGTGCGGGGCTTTCATCGCCCCAGCAGACAAGCTGGAACGCAGGGTAGTACCGCTCGCAGTTTTGCACGGCGGACTGGACCATCCGGTTGATCTGGGCCGCGCCGGCCACCTCGCCGCCTGTCAGGATCAGACCATAGCGATAGACCATCAGCTTTTGCGCACGCCACAGTGCGAAAGCCCCCGACCAGCAATTGTCGTTGGCGCTGTTCAGAACCTCGAACAAAAGAGGCAGTTTCCCCGCCGGAGGCTCCATCTCGAAGGTACAGATCAGCCTCAGCGTTTCGTCGTAATCGGACCACGCCAGCGTGATCGAATAGGTTCGCCATGCCCCTTGGATGGCCATTGCGATCTGGTCGTCGGCAACACGGTCAAAGTCCCATGCGTGGTGCTCGGCCAGTGTTTCAACGATGTCGATGGGATGGATTTCGGTGCTGTCGAGGGCCGTGGCCAAGTTCGTCATGCGCCTGCGCCTTTCTGCTGTCACCGTGCGGTTTTTTTCCGCTTGCGGCCAATATCCTCTCTACTGGTCGTGTTCTTGTTGCCCGACCTTACCAGATATGGTGGTCCTATTTAGGACACCTGTAAAGGGAATTGTTGCAAATGATCGCTCGGCGCAGCCATTCTGTGGATAGCCTCGCCCTGTTGCCCGACTTTTCCACAGGCACAGCGGCGCACGCACACGGCGGGCGATCCGAATTGCCGAAAGGTCGAATCAAACCTACTTTTTGGCCGCCGGTTTTGCGCGTGGTTTTGTCGAAGCTGTCTTTGCCGCCGCTTTGGGTTTTGCCGCCGCTTTGGCGCGGGCTGGCGGTTTCGCGGTTCCGCCCGCCTCCAGCTTGTCGAGCCGCGCACTAAGCGCTTCGTTTTCAACCCGCGCTTTTTCGGCCATCGCCCTTACGGCGTCGAATTCTTCACGTGTGACGAAATCCCGGTCTGCAAGCCACCGCTCGACCCACGAACTCATCGCGTTTTCCGCCTCGTCCTTCGCGCCCTGCGCAACGCCCACGGCGTTGTTCATCAGTTTGGAGATGTCGTCGAATATCTTGTTTCTGCTTTGCACGATCTTTCCTCTTGGCTGCCGCTCGGGCTCTATATGGCGATGTCACGCCGATTTGCCAAGGAGTCGGTTGACTTGCGTCAAACGACGCGAAAGTAAGGACGCGTCAAACCCGAAAGGCAGATCGTGCAGGCAATCCTCCCTTTTCCCGACATCTCGCCCGAGATCTTCTCGTTTTCCCTCGGGCCGGTGACGCTTGCTCTGCGCTGGTACGCGCTGGCCTATATCACGGGTTTGCTGGTGGCATGGCGCTGGATCGTGGCGATGACCGGCAAACCGCAATTGTGGCGCGACAACACACCGCCGCTGGCGGCGCGGCAGGTTGAAGATTTGCTGACCTGGATCATACTGGGCGTCATTCTGGGCGGCAGGCTCGGCTTTGTCCTGTTTTATCAACCGGGCTATTATCTGGCCAATCCGCTGGACATTCTCATGGTCTGGCAAGGTGGCATGTCGTTTCACGGCGGGTTCGCCGGGGTGATCGTGGCCGGTGTGCTCTATGCGCGAAAATACGGGCTTTCCGCGGCAACCCTTGGGGATTGTTTCGCCGCGACAGTGGCGTTGGGGCTGTTTCTGGGACGGGTTTCCAATTTCATCAACGCCGAGCTTTGGGGCCGTCCAACGACCTTGCCCTGGGGTGTCGTTTTTCCCGGAAATCTTGCCAGTTCCTGCCCGGAAACATGGGTCGGTCCCTGCGCGCGGCATCCCTCGCAGCTTTACGAGGCCGCGCTGGAAGGCCTGATCCTCGGGGCGATCATGATTTACCTCGTCTACCGGCGGGGCTGGCTGAAATATCCGGGCGCTTTGACCGGTGTATTCTTCATCGTTTACGGGGCCTCCCGTACTTTCGTGGAACTTTTTCGTCAGGCGGATGCGCAGTTTTTATCCCCCCTCAACCCCTGGGGTCATGTCGTTCGGTTCGGGTCGCAGGTGACCAGTCCCGGCCTTACCATGGGGCAGGTGCTGAGCCTGCCGATGATCCTGATCGGTGCGTTTCTGCTATGGCGCGCCCTTCGCGCCACATGAACCCGCTTGGGGCAATCATTTCGGATCAGATCCGGCGATTTGGCCCGATGTCGGTCGCGCAATACATGACGCTTGCGCTGTTGCACCCCACGCATGGGTATTACACGCAACACAACCCGTTGGGTGCCGACGGGGATTTTGTAACCGCGCCCGAGATCAGCCAGATGTTCGGCGAGATGTTGGGTCTGAGCCTGCTCCAGACCTGGCGCGATCAGGCGATCTTTGGGCCATTTGTGCTGGCAGAACTTGGCCCGGGGCGGGGAACGCTGATGGCCGACATCCTGCGCGTGGCGCAAAAGGTGCCTGCCTTTGCGCGCGCGGCGCAGGTTTGGCTGGTCGAGGCCAGCCCGCTTCTGAAAGACCGCCAGCAAGATACGATAGACCATGAAAACCTTCATTGGGCGGAAACGGTCGCAGACCTTCCGGACGGACCGTTGTTCGTGGTCGCAAACGAGTTTTTTGACGTTCTGCCGGTCCACCAGTTTCAAAGGACCGCATCGGGATGGCGCGAGCGGATGGTGGGCCTTCGTGGCGATGGTTTTGCCTTTGGTCTGGGTGGCGGGATGCCGGCGATTGGGGAACTCTCGTCCGCGCAGGCCGTCAAACCCGGCGAAATCCGGGAAACCCGACCCGCCGCGAACGGCATCATCGGCGAGCTTGCAACGCGCATTGCGCGGTTTGGCGGGGCCGGATATGTTATCGACTACGGCGACGCTGCCAGTTTGGGGAACACGTTGCAGGCAGTGGCACGGCACGAAAAAGTCGATCCATTGCTTGAACCGGGCCGCGCCGACCTGACCGCGCATGTCGATTTCGGCGCGCTGAGGCATGCAGCCGGGGGGGTTGGATGCACCGACTTGACGCCCCAGGGCGTGTTTCTGGAGCGTCTGGGGATCACCGAGCGCGCGCGCGCACTGTCGCGAAACCTTGGTGGCCGGGCTCTTGAAAACCATGTCACGGCGCACCGGCGCTTGACCCACCCTGATGAAATGGGGACCCTGTTCAAGGTTCTGGCCCTTCACCCCGAGGGTGCCGATCCACCGTTTGGACTGGAATGAATGACACTGGAAATCCTTCAAGACAGCGAATACCTGCCCGTGCCACACGGGTTCTTCACGCGTTTGGGCGGCGTTTCCACCGGTCTCTATGCGGCGCTCAACTGCGGTCCGGGTTCCTCTGACGATGCCGCCGCCGTTGCCCGGAACCGAAATCGGGTTGCGGCATGGTTTGACGTGCAGCCCGAGCGTTTGCTCAGCGTTCATCAATGTCATTCCGCCGACGTACTGGTGGTTGACGGTCCTTTGGCGGGGGTGCGGCCGCGATGCGACGCCATGGTGACCCGCACCAAACGCCTCGCAATTGGCATTCTGACCGCGGATTGCCAGCCTGTTCTGTTTTGCGACCCGAAAGCGCAGGTGATCGGCGCGGCTCATGCTGGCTGGAAAGGCGCGCTTGGCGGTGTCTTGGAAGCCACGCTTGGCGCGATGGAGGCGCTTGGCGCGCGTCGCGACGATATTTCGGCGGTGATCGGTCCCTCCATCGGCAACAACGCCTACGAGGTCGGACCCGAGTTCCGGGATATCTTTTTGAGCGACAACCAGGACTGTTCGCGGTTCTTTCAAGCCGGCAAGGGTGATCGCTTTCTGTTCGATTTGCCCGCTTTTGGCATTTGGCGACTTCAATCCGCCGGTGTCGGCCGCGCCCGCTGGACCGGCCACTGCACGTTTTCAGACACCCGGCGCTTTTTTTCCTACCGCCGCGCAACCCATGCGCGAGAGTCCGATTATGGCCGTCTCATTTCGGCCATTTCACTGCCCTGAGGGGAATATTGCCCTGATTTCCGCCTGAGCGCGCCATGAACGCGCCATAATGGACAGCCAGTTTCTCAGACGTTGAATTCTTGTAGGCACCCTCATTCTTGCGGGTGCGGGAAATGGGAGCAAGGCGATGCCAAAGCGAAGGCGCTGGATGAAGTGGGTTTTTGAGGAAGCCGATAAATTCGACGTTATCCTGCCGTGGGAACGTGGTGCCCAACGCATGAAGTGGCGTCGGCATCTTTCCGATGGCCTAGTGAAACTGCGCAAGCGCCCGGCCTGATCACCGAACCCGCCCCAGCATCATTGTCGCGCTTGTCCGGCGGATATTTCGCCAAAAAGCGCGTCCGGACAACTGCAATATCATCCTTGTTGGCAGCATCATGGGCGTGCTTGAACGCCTGACGGGGCCACTGACCGGCGCATCGTCCGGGCCGAGGTTCTGGAAATCATGCTCAAATGGCGGCTCGCGCAGGAAATCATAGACCACGTCGATCGCGTCCTCGGGGTCGTCGACCAGCCGGTCATAGTCCAGAACCAGCATCCGTTCCGCATGGGCGCTGGACAGGGCGTCACGCAATTGCGTGATTTCGCGGCCAACCAACCCGGAACCCGACATCAGCTCGTTCATCGCGCCGGCCAGTTTTTCTTCGTCGCCGTAACCGTTGCTCTGTGTGATCGAGTTCACGATCGAGGCCGGGTTTCTGACGCAAACGATGAATCTCGACAGCGGATAAAGATGCACCAGCGTGTCGGTATGTTTCAACCAGTTGCGATTCGCGTCGATCACCGAAGAATCAAACGGCCTGTCGTGATAAACGGCATCGATTGCGCTTCGCCAAAGGGCGATTTTCTGGCTGTCATCCAGCAAATCACCGTCTTTCGTGGCCAGCGCGTAGGTTTTGGTCAAATCCGCAAAGACCGCTTCGGCCGGGGTGTTTGCGCGGGCGATGAATCGCGGGTTCTGGTCAAGAATTGCCGTCAGCACCGAAACACCGGACCTCGGCAGGCCTCCCACAAAATGGAATCGTGCCAGCGACCTGATTTTACTCGATTTCCCTAAATCCTGCGGAGCCATGGTTATTCTTGCTTCTGCCGATCAGCCTGCGACCGCGTCAGTTTGCATGAAAGAGCAACCGCGTGCAACATGGAGAAGGTTTCAGAGAGGTTGCCGGCGGTAAGAAAATCGAAACAATTCAATGCCAGTGTCGGGATTGTAATCCATCAGTGCAAAATGCAGCCAAGCGATTGACTTTTCTGGTTTTTTTGTGCAATAAACGCAGTTGTAATAGGGGCCGTAACAGCGGCCTTGTTCGTGTTCATCTACATTATGGTGGGTAGATGTGGGCGTGCACTCAGGACCTAAAAGGACTGATCGCATGACTTATTCCCCCGGTTCGGACTCGTCTCCGAAACCCCATTCAGACCACCCGATGCGCCGTCTTTCCGTGCCTGCCGCAAGGCGGGATATCAGGAAAAGCCACGTTCAAGCCGGGGCCGCCCTGGTTTCTCGCATCAACAAAGAGCGGGCCGCGACTGTTGAACCTGGTCCCGAGCAACGCCAGTACGCCGTTTCCGTCCTGTTTGATGATGGTACCGTTCGGGATTTTGAGCATGACGCGCCGGAAAACCTGTTTCTGGAAGACATCTGTGCCCGTTTTGCGCGTGGCGCGCTGATCGCGACCGGAAACGGCCAGATCGCGGTCGAGGATTTGCGTCCCGGCGACATGATCAAAACACGCGACAACGGGTTTCAGACGCTGCGCTGGATCAGCCGGTGCATGATTGCCGGTCAGACGGAAGATGCCGGCACGGACACGTTGCCCATCCGCATCAAGGCCGATGCTCTGGGCGAACTGCGCCCCTTGCAGGATCTGGTCGTTTCGCATCGGTTCAGAATGCTGACCAACCACCCGTCGTGCATTCCTCTCTTCGGGTCGCCCGAGGCCCTGGCCCCGGCGATTGATCTTCTGGATGGCGAATCCGTTCTGCAGTTCCGCCCCTCATGCGATCTGATGTTCTTCAATCTGATGTTCGATGGCCACCAGATCATCGAGGCGAATGGTCTGGAAACGGAAAGCTATCACCCCGGAAACTATGGAGTCTCGATCATGCCGTTCCAGATGCAGGCACATCTGCGCCAGATTTTTCCCCATCTGAACGGAAATCTCGAGAATTTCGGCAAAGTCGCCCGGCCCATGCTGCGCGGGTTTGAGGCCAAGGTCTTGCGCGCGGGATAACCCGCCGCAGGGCCTTCCCCATCGCCGTTCGTGTTTTACCCAGGGAACTTCTGATACAAACGACCATTATCGTTGACCCATTTCATGTGGGTGAGAAAGACCACTTCCGGCCTGAAGGCGACGTCGCGGTTTGCCCCGGGCCGGTTAACAGGCGCTGGAAGCGCCCCGGCCCAGCGCCTGCCCGTCCCGATGGGCTGGCGCTTTCGCCGATGT
>CAYXNM010000049.1:0-8430 GCA_964466385.1 uncultured Rhodobacter sp.
CCGAGGAGTTGGTGATCTGGTCCTCGGCACAATTCGGATTTGTCACGCTGTCGGATCGCTTTTCAACCGGCTCATCGATCATGCCGCAAAAGAAAAACCCGGATGCGGCCGAGCTGATCCGCGCCAAGGTTGGCCGGATCAATGGTGCGCTGGTTGCGCTGTTGACCGTCATGAAAGGTCTGCCGCTGGCCTATTCAAAGGACATGCAGGAAGACAAGGAACAGGTTTTTGACGCCGCGGATAGCCTGATGCTGGCGCTGGCGGCGATGACGGGTATGATTGCGGATCTGACGCCGAACCGTGCCAACATGGCGCGCGCGGCGGGGCAGGGGTTTTCGACCGCCACCGATCTGGCGGACTGGCTGGTGCGGTCGCTGAATATGCCGTTCCGGCAGGCCCACCACGTGACCGGGGCTTTGGTGGGTCTGGCCGAAGGACAGGGCTGTGATCTGCCTGACCTTTCGCTGGACGACATGCGATCGGTGTGCGCGGACATCAATAAAGAGGTTTTTGAGGTATTGGGCGTTGAAAATTCTGTCAAAAGCCGCACAAGTTATGGCGGAACCGCACCCGATCAGGTGCGGGCACAAATCGCCCGCTGGAAGGAGAAGTTGTGATGAACAGACTGCGTATCGGCCTCGCCGCCCTTGTCGTGTTGCTTTCGGGGTGTGGTATCGACGGCGATCCATTGACGCCTCCGGTCAAATCCTCGTCCTCGCCGATCATCGCGCATTACTGACGCAATCGGGCGGATATGGACTTTTTCCTTTATAGGGACGGTGAACTGCGCGCCGAAGACGTGCCGGTTTCCGAGATCGCGCGCAGCGTGGGCACGCCGTTTTATGTCTATTCCACGGCGACGCTGCGCCGCCACTTCCAACTGTTTCAAGAGGCGCTGGACGGTCTGGACCACCTGATCTGCTATGCGATGAAAGCAAACGGCAATCTGGCGGTCGTCAAGCTGATGGCGGACATGGGCGCCGGTATCGACGTCGTCTCGGGCGGAGAATACGCCAAGGCGCGGGCCGCAGGTGTAACGGGCGCGCGCATCGTCTTTTCGGGCGTCGGCAAGACACGCGCGGAAATGCACCAGGCCCTTTTTGGCGGCATCCGCCAGTTCAACGTGGAAAGCGAGCCCGAGCTTGAAGCGCTGAACGCGGTTGCCCTGGAATCGGGGGTGACCGCACCCGTTGCCTTGCGCATCAATCCGGATGTTGATGCCCTGACCCACGAAAAGATCGCGACCGGAAAGTCGGAAAACAAGTTCGGAATTCCCATTTCCTCGGCGATTGCCGCTTATGATCGTGCACGCGCGCTGGCGGGGATCAATGTCGTGGGGGTGGACGTGCATATCGGTTCGCAACTGACCGATCTGGCCCCGTACGAGGCGGCGTTTACCAAGGTTGCCGACCTCACGCGAGCGCTGCGCGCCAAAGGGCACGACATTCGCAGGCTTGACCTTGGCGGCGGGCTGGGAATTCCTTATGAGCACGTCAACACGGCCCCGCCACTGCCGATTGAATATGGCGCGTTGATCAAACGCACGCTCGGTGATCTTGGGTGCGAGATTGATATCGAGCCGGGTCGACTGATCGCCGGCAACGCGGGCCTGATGGTCAGTTCCGTCATTTACCTCAAAAAGGGGGAAGGGCGCGATTTTCTCATTTTGGATGGCGCGATGAACGACCTTGTGCGCCCGGCGCTTTATGAGGCGCACCATGACATCATTCCCGTCACGGAACCGACGCCGGGCGCGGACCGACGGCCCTTTGATATTGTCGGGCCGGTTTGTGAAAGCGGGGATACTTTCGCGCGCGGGCGCGAGATGCCGCCGATCGTGGCCGGAGATCTCGTCGCCTTTCGCTCTGCCGGGGCTTACGGCGCGGTGATGGCCTCGGAATACAATGTCCGCCCGCTGGTGCCGGAGGTTCTGGTCGATGGCGATCAATTTGCCGTCATCCGGGCGCGGCCGAGCTTTGACGAAATGATCAACCGCGATACAATACCGGACTGGCTGCAATAATCCGCCACCCCGTCAGAGGACCGATGCGAAAGGGAAAAGCAAAATCTGATATCGCCTCGACGCAGATCATGCACCGGGCAAGGGCGCGGAAAATCGTGCGCCGGCCCCTGTTTTTGACGCGGGCGGGGTTGGTTGCGGAACGCGCAACACGCGCCTTCTGGCCGCTCTGGTCCCTGGCTTTCGTTGTGTGGACAGCCCTGTCTTTCGGCGTGTCCGAGCATCTTTCCATCGAGGCCGCCTATATCGGCGCGCTGGTGATTGCGGCTGGTCTTGCCTGGTTGCTTGTCGCCGGACTTCGCCGTTTCCGCTGGCCCGATATCGACGAGGCGACCGAACGTCTGGACGCGTCGCTCGGCGGTCGCCCGTTGACGGCAATCTGGGATACACAGGCCATTGGCGCGGGCGACACGGCGTCGACGGGCGTGTGGCGCGCCCATGTCGAGCGGATGGTGAAACACGCCGCCGGCGCCCGCGCGGTCGCCCCCGATCTGAAGTTATCGCGTCGCGACCCTTTTGGGCTGCGATACGTTGCCGCGACTGCGTTGGCGGTTGCATTGCTTTTTGGATCCGCTGAACGAGGGTTGGAGGGCGTATCCCTGATCGCGCCGCAAGGTGACGGGGCGTCAGGCAGCGGTCCGATCTATGAAGCGTGGGTTGAACCTCCGCGCTATACGGGGCTTCCGACGATTTACCTCAACGAGGTTGACACTGACGGGGTCTTGTCCGTTCCGCAGGGCGCGCAGGTCACGCTGCGGCTTTATGGTGATGTCAGGGGAATGGGGGTTGAAGAAAGCGTGTCCGGGCAGGCTCCCGCTGCCGAGGGCGACGCCCCTCAGACGGAATTCGACTTTGCGATAACGCAAAGTGGCACGTTGGCGATTACGGGGGATGCGCAGGGGCCGCACTGGCAATTTGCCATGATCCCCGATGCGGCGCCAATGATTGCCATCACGGGACCGGTCGACCGCAGCCCGAATGGCGAGATGGTTCTGACGTTTTCGGCGGGTGACGATTATGGCGTCGCTGCCGGAACCGCCGTGATCGAACTTGATCTGCTCTCGGTCGATCGCCGCTATGGCCTTGTTCTTACGCCTGAAAAACAGGATCAGATCGTTTTGGACATCCCCTTGCCATTCAATGGTGATACACGGGATTTCAGCGATGTCATTGTCGAGGACCTTTCAAAGCACCCCTGGGCAGGCTTGCCGGTGACGGTAAGTTTGCACGCAACGGATGACATCGGTCAATCGGCCGCCGCCGAGCCGGAAACGATCGTTTTGCCGGGGCGCCGGTTTTTTGATCCGCTGGCCGCCGCGATTGTGGAGCAACGGCGGGATCTTTTGTGGAACCGCCAGAATGCCAGGCGCGTGTCGCAGGTCTTACGCGCCGTCAGCAATCTGCCCGAGGATATCTTTGACAACGACAAGGCCTATCTGATCCTGCGGACGGCGATCCGGCGACTGGAATCCCACCTGAACCCGGAACCGTCCGTCGAAAGTCGCGACGAAATCGCCGAGCTTTTGTGGAAGACCGCATTACTGATCGAAGACGGCAACATCGGGGACGCAGAGGCGCGGTTGCATCGCGCGCAGGACAGGCTGTCGGAGGCGCTCAGGAACGGTGCGACCGATCAGGAAATCGCGGAACTCACCGAAGAGCTGCGGCGCGCAATGCAGGACTATCTCGAACAACTGGCGCGCAACGCGGAACAGAACAGGGACCAACAGCAGGCCGGCAACGACCCGTCAAGGGAAATCACCAGCGATCAGTTGCAGGCGATGCTTGACCGTATCGAGCAGCTCTCGCGCGAAGGACGCACCCAGGAAGCCCAGCAATTGCTGGAACAGCTTAACCAGATGATGGAAAACATGCGCACAGCGCGTCGCCAGCAAGGTGACGGGCAAGGCCAGCAGGCCATGCGGGGCCTGCAGGATACCCTGCGCCAGCAACAGGGTCTCTCGGACGACGCGTTTAGGCAATTGCAACAGCAGTTCAACGGCCAGCAGGAGCAGGGTCAAAGACCGAATGCGGGCAATTCGGGCCGGGGATTTGGTGAAAACGGCGACCCGTTGCCCGACGGGATGCCCAGTGCGCAGGATCTGGCAAGACGCCAGCAGGCGCTGCGGGAGTTTCTGGAAAACCAGCGTCAGGGCTTGCCTGACACCAACACCGAAGACGGGCGGCGCACGCGTGAAGCGCTGCGGGGTGCCGAGAACGACATGGGAGATGCCCGTGATGCCCTGCGTCAGGGCGATCTGCCCCGCGCGCTTGACAGTCAGGCCGAGGCACTGGATGCCCTGCGTCGCGGAATCGAAAGCCTTGGCCGCGACATTGCCCGCAATCAAAGCCCCGCGCAGGGGCGCCAGGGCGAACAGGCCGGCAGCCCTGATCCCAATTCGCGCCAGGACCCCTTGGGACGGCAGGTCGGCACGATGGGGCGGATCGGGTCTGAAAA
This sequence comes from uncultured Rhodobacter sp., assembly GCA_964466385.1. Taxonomy (GTDB): domain Bacteria; phylum Pseudomonadota; class Alphaproteobacteria; order Rhodobacterales; family Rhodobacteraceae; genus UBA5972. The sequence goes on from CAYXNM010000049.1 coordinate 4,479, forward strand.
CACCGCGCTGCCCGATCAGGATCTTTACATGCGGTCACGCGAGTTGATGGAGGAAATCCGCCGCCGGACCGGCGACAAGAGCCGTCCAAAAATCGAGCTTGATTACCTCGAAAGACTGCTCGACCGGTTCTGACTGCGCTGCCCTGCCGCTGGTGTCATACCAACGGCCCGACTGATTGACCCCCCGCATCGCGTGTGGGCGGGGCCACTTCCGCCCCTGAAGGCGACGTTGAGGTTTGCCCAAGGCCGGTTAACAGGCGCTGAAAGCGCCCCGGCCCTGCGCCTGCCCGTCCGGGCGGGCTGGCGCAATCGCTGATGTCGCGCATTCCATCGAGTTCGTTCGAGCTTTTCGGGGATAAAGTACCCCGAACCAGCGTTGCGGGCGCCACCCCACGGGCAGGCGCCGGGCCGTGCGGGGATGGGTTGAACCGGGGCAAATCTCAACGTCGCCTTCAGACCAATTCCGGTCTTTCTCACCCACAGAAAAGGGTCAACGAAAATGGCCGTTGGTGTCAGAGGTACTGTGCCAGCAGGTTTCGTGCCGCCGCGACGACCACGCGGATGCCGTCATCCAGTCCTGTGCGCGCGACATTCACCGCTGAAACATACCCTTCCACATAAGGCGCCGCGGCGGGTACGGCATCGGCGATCTGCGCGCTGAGCACGTATATCGCCGCCAGAAGCAGGGCGATCAGGATGGCAAGATAGAACCCGAACCGACCGCCGCGCTGTCCCGGTTTTGGCCCGGTTGCAGCTTCGGCCTGTGGTGCGGCTGCACGGGCCTTGTCCTCGGCAGCGCGCAGGGATGATTTCAGCGCGGCGACATCAGGCAGTTCCGGTTCCGGCGGCGCGGCGGGTTCCTCGACGGTTTCGGGCGCGTCATCGTCGCCATATACCGGTTCATCCTCGTCCGGGTTTCCGGCTTGCGCCCGGCTGATACGGTTCTTGCGGTCCGCGGAGTCCTGTCGTTGCGCACGTAATTCGGATCGGTTCCGGCGCGCGCGAAAGGCAAGGTCGGCGACGGTTTCCTGGTCCTCGCCAGAGGGTGCGTCGCCCTCGGGGGTTTCTTCTTCTTCGGTGGGTTCATCGTGGTCTTCGGCGGGGTGTTCGGGGTCCGTATCGCCGTTGCGCGCGCTTGTCTCGCGCTCGGCCTCGCGGCGTAAAATGTCGAGAACCGTCGGGTCCGTCGCCCCGGCCGCTGGTCGCGCTGCGCGCGCTGGTGGGCTGTGCCCCGCAGGTTCATCCGCGTCCGGTTCGTCGACGGAACCGGCGTCGCTGTCCGCGATCTCGGGGATTTCGCTTTGGGTCGATCCGCCTTCGGACGCGCCCGGTTCGGGTGGTGTGCCGTGTGCATGGCCCTGAAACCACGTCTTCCCGCAATTCGCGCATTGCACGTCACGGCCTTCGTCAGGGATAGCACTGTCGTCGACCTCGTATTGGGCTGCACAGTTCGGGCAAACCAGACGCATTCAGACCTCGATTTCCGTTTTCTGCTCGCATGCCTAGCGAATCAGGTCTTTTTTACCGTTTTAACGGTGCCTGCGCTGCATTCCAAGTATCTGTGCGAATCAAGGACGATTGCAACCGGGCCATTGGTGGTTAATTATTGCCGCCAAAGAATCGGAGCAGAAATTGATAGAACTGGCAGGTGCTTCATTCACGTATGGGGGCGGCGAAATTCTGACGGATGTAAGTTTGCGTCTGGCACCGGGTTCGTTCCACTTTCTGACCGGCCCTTCGGGCGCGGGCAAAACCACGCTCTTGCGGATGTGCACCATGCAATTGCTGCCGACAGCCGGGACGGTCCGCCTGTTTGAAAGCGACGTTCACCAGATGTCGCGCGATCAGGTTGCGGGTACGCGCCGGAGGATCGGTGTCGTCCATCAGGATTGCCAGTTCATCGATCATTTGTCCGTCGCGGAAAATATCGCCCTGCCGATTGCCGTCACCGGGAAAAACACGGCCGATCAGCAGGACGATCTGAACGAACTCCTGTCGTGGGTGGGGCTTGGCGAACGCAAGAACGCCTATCCACCGCAACTGTCCGGAGGTGAAAGGCAACGCGCCGCGCTTGCACGCGCTGTCATCATGTCACCCGACGTTGTCATCGCGGATGAGCCGACCGGCAATATCGACTGGGAAATGTCGCTGCGCCTTCTCGGCCTGCTGGTCGAGCTCAACAAAATGGGCAAGGCCATCCTGATCGCGACCCATGATTTGAACCTGATCCGCAATGCCAAGACCCAATTATCCGCGCGCGTATTGCGGATACACAATCGCAAACTGAAACTGGCGGGAGCAGACCTGTGAACGCGTCATTCCGGTTTCTGGGCACGTTGCTGACGGGCGAAACCAATGCGGATCGGGTTGTTCCTCCGTCCGGTTACACCGCGCGGCTGACCTCTTTCACGGCCGGCGCCATGGCGTTTCTTGCGGTCTTTGCATTGGCGCTGGCGCTGGCGACGGGACGTTTGGCGGATCGCTGGTCGGCTGAACTGGCACGCACCGCGACGATCCGGATTTCAGCGCCCCAAGGCCAGATGGATGCCCAGTCAAAGGCGGCACTGGCGGTGCTGGAAACCACGCCGGGCGTGAAATCCGCGCGCGTTCTGGGCAAGGTGGAGCAGCGCAAACTGCTGGAGCCCTGGTTCGGGCCGGACCTGCCGCTTGACAGCCTGCCAATTCCCCGCCTGATCGAAGTGGTCGAGGACCAGAACGGCCCTGATATCGAAGGTTTGCGCCTGCGTCTGGCCGCCGAGGCGCCCGGTGCGATATTTGATGACCACACGCGCTGGCGGAAACCGCTGATCGATGCGGCCATGCGGTTGCGTTTGCTGGCGGCGTTCTCGATTGCGTTGATCGCGCTCTCGACGGCATCCCTGATTACACTAGCGGCCAATGCGGCCTTGTCGGCCAATGCAACCGTTATCGCGGTCTTGCGGCTGGTCGGCGCGAAGGACAGCTATATCGCGCGTGCATTCGTTCGACGCTTCACCATCCGCGCACTTGTGGGTGCATTCGCCGGAACCGTGGGCGCGGTGCTTGCCGTCTCGTTGCTGCCGTCACCGGCCGCCGAGGGTGCCTTTCTGACAGGGCTCGGGTTTCGCAGCTGGCACTGGGTTTTGCCGTTCTTCATCCCTCCGCTGTCGGCCATCGTCGCCTTTTGGGCAACACGCGCGGCCGCATTCCGGACTTTGAGAAAGTTAAGCTGATGCGATTTGCATTTCAGTACGTGATGTCGCTGCTATTCATCGGGCAGATGTACCTCATGATGGCGATCCTCGCCCTGTTCTTCACGCCTTTTGCGATCTGGTCCCGAACCTGGGTCTTCCACGCGGTCCACGCCTATTGCGGATGGGTGCGCTTCAGTGCGCGCTGGATGGTTGGACTGCACTCTGAAGTGAGAGGCACACCGCCGGAAGGTGAAGTGCTGGTTTGTTCCAAGCATCAGTCGTTCTTTGACATCATCATATTGGTGTCAGCCCTGCCAAGACCCAAATTCGTGATGAAAGCAGAACTGAAATGGGCGCCGATCCTGGGGTATTATGCCGTGCGGATGGGGTGCATTCCGGTCAATCGCGGAAAACGCGCCAAGGCGGTTCAGCAGATGGTGGATGGGGTGGAGGCCTCCAAGGGCGCTCCGGGGCAACTGGTGATTTACCCGCAAGGCACACGCGTTGCGGCAGGTGCTTACAAGTCCTACAAGATCGGCTCCGGCGTGCTTTACGAAGGGTTGGGGCAGGATTGCGTGCCGACGGCAACCAACGTCGGTGTATTCTGGCCGCGCCACGGGATTTACCGCAAACCGGGCCTCGCGGTCGTGGAATTCCTGCCAGTGATCAAGGCGGGAAAACCGGTCGACGCATTCATGGCGCAGCTCGAGGCCACGATCGAAAGCCATTCCGACAAGCTGATGGCCGAGGCGGGATTTGACGTCTCTGATCAGGTCTGA
>CAYXNM010000049.1:8530-17735 GCA_964466385.1 uncultured Rhodobacter sp.
TGAAACCACCGCCTGAAGGGGACGTTGAGATTTGCCGCAGGCCGGTTAACAGGCGCCAAAAAGCGCCCCGGCCCAGCGTCTGCCCGTTCCGGCGGGCTGGCGCTTTCGCCGATGTCGCGTATCCCATTGATTACGTTCGGATTTTGCTGGGATAAACTGCCCTGAACCGGCATCTCGGTCGCCACCCCACGGGCAGGCGCAGGGCCGTGCGGGGATGGATTTAACCGGCAAATCGTTAACGTGCAGTTCAGGCCGGAAGCACCGCGGCCCTCACGCAATTCGGAGGGTCAATCAGTCGGGCCGTTGGTATGAGGTGTCTGTGGGGGAAGTTTATTTCCAATGTGCAAAGGCCATGATGCGTTCGGAACTTTGGGCCGACCTGAACCCGCCGTCGGATTTGCCAACCGCCGGGGATTTCATTTCCGAGATGACAAACGGCCGTGAGGGCGGTGCACAATATGACGCGCGTTACGACAAGCGCGCACGAACGCAGTTCTGGGTTCGGGAAAAGTGAATCTCAGGCCGCGACGCCCGTGCTGCCGACGTCCAGGAACTTTTGGCGCCTTTGTTCCAGCAATGCCTGAGGCGATTGCCGTTCCAGATCCGAAAGCATGTCTTCCAGCGCGGCAGCCACGTTTGCCAGCGTTGATTTGTGATCGCGATGCGCGCCACCGACCGGCTCGGGGATGACGCGGTCGGCAATCCCGAGTTTTTCGAGATCCTGCGCGGTCAGGCGCAGGGCCTCTGCCGCTTCGCGCATTTTGCCGGCGTCTTTCCACAGGATCGAGGCGCAGCCCTCGGGCGTGATCACCGAATAGATGGAGTGTTCCAGCATCGCCAGTTTGTTGGCCCCGGCAAAAGCGACCGCCCCGCCCGAACCGCCTTCGCCGATGATGATCGAAACGAGCGGAACCCGCACGGAAAGGCATTTTTCGGTCGAGCGCGCGATCGCCTCGGACTGGCCGCGCTCTTCGGCGCCCCGTCCCGGATAGGCGCCCGCGGTGTCCACAAGCGTCACGATGGGCAATCCGAACCGGTCCGCCATGTCCATAAGCCGGATGGCCTTTCGGTACCCTTCGGGGCGTGCCATGCCGAAATTCCGTTCGATCCTTGATTTGGTGTCGTGCCCTTTTTCCTGACCGATCACAACGACGGCCCGGTCGTTGAACCGCGCCAGCCCGCCCATGACGGCGTGATCATCCGCAAAATTCCGGTCCCCGGCCAGGGGGGTATATTCTTTGAAGAGCGATCCGATATAGTCCTTGCAATGGGGCCGGTCGGGGTGGCGCGCCACCTGACATTTGCGCCAGGGCGTCAGATCGCGGTAAAGGTCGGCAAGCAGATCGCGCGCCTTCTTGTCAAGAGCACCCGCCTCCTTGTCGACGTTCATCTCGTCGTTCTGGCGCGCTTGTGCGCGCAATTCCTCGGCCTTACCCTCGATCTCGGCAAGCGGCTTTTCAAACTCCAGGTAATTCTTCATGGCGCGCTCCGCGGGTTGGGTTTTGTGGTCTTATATGACGTTGCGTGCTTGGGATTGCAATGATGGCGCAATGCAACCCGACAGCCCTGATCCGCGCGTCAGGATGAAATCATCGCGGCCTGTTTCACGATCACTTCGGCCTGTTTGATCGAGGCGATATCCACCAGTCGCCCCTTGTAGACCGTCGCCCCTTCGCCGTTGGCTTTGGCGTGTTCCATGGCCGCGAGAATTTCGCGCGCCTCGGCGACTTTTTCGCTCGACGGGGTAAAGACTTCGTTGGCGAGCGCGATCTGGCTGGGGTGGATCGCCCATTTGCCGACCATGCCCAATGTTGCACAACGCCGGGCCTGTGCGCGGAACCCCTCGTCATCGGAGAAATCGCCAAATGGCCCGTCGACGGGCAAGAGCCCATGGGTGCGGCAGGCCGCAACGATCGCGGTTGTCACCATGTGCCAGGGGTCCGACCAGTGAATGGCGCGGTCTGATCCGGGGGCGCCGTTCTCGATCATGTAGTAATCCGACTGCGTCCCGCCGATCCCGGTTGTTTGCATCCCCATCGAGGCCGCGAAATCCGCCGCCCCCAGCGAAAGCGCTTGCATACGCGGGCTGGCAGCGGCGATTTCTTCGACATGGCTGAGGCCCGCCGCGGTTTCGATGATCGCCTCAAAACTGATGCGCTTCTTGCGCCCCTGTGCCAGTTCGACCGCGCTGACCAGCGCGTCAACCGCATAGATGTCAGCGGCATTTCCGGCCTTTGGGATCATGATCTGGTCAATCCGCTCGCCCGCCTGTTCCAGGATGTCGACAACGTCGCGATACCACCATGCGCTGTCCAGACCGTTGATGCGAACGGAGAGGTATTTATTGCCCCAATCCACATCGTTTATCGCCTCGATCGTGTTCTTGCGGGCCGTTTCCTTGTCATCGGGCGCAACGCTGTCCTCAAGATCGATATTGATCGTGTCCGCAGCCGAGGTCGCCATTTTTTCAAACAGGGCAGGGCGCGATCCCGGGCCGAATAACTGGCAGCGGTTCGGGCGGTCAGGGGATGCGGGTTGGGGGCGAAAGCTCATATTTGCGGTCCTTGGGCAATTGTTCTTCCGGCAGAGAGCTAGCGTTTTGCCGCAGGCAGGGCAAGGGCGCGAAAGCGAGGTCGTTGCGTCACGCGTTCAGGCTTGTCATGGGCCAAGACGGAATGTCCTTGCTCTTGAACCAAGGTTGAACCTAAAGTTCCGGCACAAAAAAATTTCCGGGGGGGGAATGACCATGAACATGCAGACCGCAGTTCGCACATGTTTTTCAAAATACGTGACGTTTTCAGGAAGGGCGAAAAGGCCGGAATACTGGTGGTTCACGCTTTTCAACCTGATCGCATCCGTGGTGCTTGGCATTGTTGACGGCGCGATTTTTGGCATCGGCGTTTTGGGCGGGCTTTATGCGCTTGCCATTCTGTTGCCCGCCATTTCCGTGACGGTACGCAGATTGCACGATCTGGGGAAATCTGGTTGGTGGTACTGGATTGTTCTGGTGCCCTTCGTGGGGTTCATTATCCTGATTTACTGGTTGGCATCGGCTGGTACCGAGGGTGACAATGATTATGGCAGCGGCGATGGAAGAACGACGGAGAGCGACGACGGTCTTGTTCCCAGCGCAGTACCCGTCGTGGACCGCGAGTAGGTCGGCCAATTGTCCGACCGACGGTGGTGGCGGGGCGACTTGACTGCGGGAACGTGACTGCGGCCGCGTTTCAGTAACTGAAGTCGCCGTAGATCCGCGAAAGATCGCCTTGCCAGTCGCCGTTGAATTTTTCCAACATTTCGTCTGCTGGCGTGCGTTCATCCGCGATGGTTTCCTGAAGCGCATTCAGGAAGTGCGTCTCGTCCTGCAAAAGGCCGCCCACACCCGCACGCGCGCGGGATTTCAACCCGCTTTCGGCAATCTCCAGAACCTCGGCGGCAAGATCACGCATCTTGCGCCCTCCCACTTCGGCGCGCAGCCCGCCAACCGAGGCCAGCACACGCCAGTTTTCCCGCGTCTCGGCGTCCCAGTCGTGGATGATATCAAGCGCCGCATCAAGCGAGGACGGATCATAAAGCAAACCGACCCAGAAAGCAGGCAAAGCGCAGAGTCGCCGCCAAGGGCCGCCGTCGGCGCCGCGCATTTCCATGAACTGCTTGATGCGGGCCTCCGGGAAAATGGTGGTCAGATGGTCGGCCCAGTCCGAAAGCGTCGGGATTTCTCCCGGCAATGCAGGCAGCTTTCCTTTCAGGAAATCGCGAAAGGACATGCCCAGCGCATCGATATACCTGCCATCGCGGTAGACGAAATACATGGGCACATCCAGCGCGTAGTCCACGTAACGCTCAAAGCCCATTCCATCTTCAAAGACAAAGGGCAACATGCCCGTCCGGTCCGCATCCAGATCGCGCCAAACGCGTGAACGCCAACTTTGATGTCCGTTGATCTTGCCCTCAAAGAACGGCGAGTTCGCAAACAGCGCTGTCGCAACCGGCTGAAGGGCAAGAGCCACGCGAAATTTTCGCACCATATCGGCCTCGGACGCGAAATCGAGGTTCACCTGAACCGTGCAGGTCCGGTACATCATCTGCGTGCCATGGGTGCCCACCTGACCCATGTAGCGGGTCATCAGCTTGTATCGCCCTTTCGGCATCATCGGCATCTGCTCATGCGTCCATTCCGGTGCCGCGCCCAAACCGATGAATCCGGCACCGATCCTGTCGGCGATTTCCCTGACCTCCCTGAGGTGCAAATTCACCTCGTCACAGGTCTGGTGAATGTTTTCCAAAGGCGCGCCGGACAGTTCCAGCTGTCCCCCCGGTTCCAGGCTGACATTCGCGCCATCCTTTTCCAGACCAACGATGTTGTCGCCTTCTTTCACCTCGCTCCAGCCGAAACGATCGCGCAAACCTTCCAGCATCGCCCTGATCGAGCAGGGCCCTTCGTAAGGCAGTGGCAGATGGGTCTGGCGGTCATAGCCGAATTTCTCGTGTTCGGTCCCGATCCGCCAGTCGCTTTCCGGCTTGCAGCCATTGGCCAGGTATTCGGCCAGTTGGCCATGATATTCGATCGGACCGCCGCCGGATTGTGGTATGGACATGGGGTTTTCCTGCTTCGCTCAAATGCGGATTGTTCCGGGGTTAACCAAGTCGTCTGGTGGTTTCAAGTCAAGGTGGGAAATTGACCGGCGCGACGCCAGATCACGTTTCTGTGCGTGGTGGTGACCTTTTGCGCGGCGATCAGTTTTCCCGGCTCTATCCCCGGCAATACCGCAAACGCATCAAAGAGGTTCTCTGCCCCCGTTGCCTCGGTCGGAATATATAACGAGGGGCCATCTTCGTGGCGCAAAACCCAGTATTGGCCAAATGAATCATGGGTCCGCAGTTCCAGCCGGGTCATGGCCGCGACATCGACGGACGTTCCCCCAAGTGAGGTCAGATAAGTGATTCGACGTTCGGTGACTTCGACCAGACCGGGCCCCTGCTGGCGCGGTGAAAACCGAGAGCGCTGGTAACTGGCCCAGAACAGCGCCGCCCCAAGCACCATCAGCACCAGCCCGATGGCCTGCGTCATCCAGTTGTAGCGGTGATAGCCATGCCAGATCAGCCAGACGCCCAGCAGAAACACCGCCCCCGCGATCAGAGTTTCGCCCCAGCGGTCCAGCCAGTCCCGCAATTCCGGGCGGATCAGGTTCATGTCCAGTCTCCAAGCGACATCTGCCAATAGGTAAGTGCGGCCACGGCGGCGGTATCGGCGCGAAGTATTCTGGGGCCAAGCGAAACCGGCGTCACAAACGGGGCGCGAATGAGGGCGGTCTTTTCTTCGGGGGAAAAGCCGCCTTCCGGTCCGATCAGCACTGCCCAGGGCGCACCCTTCGCCCCTGCCAGGTCGTTTTTTTCGTTTTCTGCCCCGCGCGTTTCGTCGCAAAACATCAGCCGGCGATCCCTGGGCCAGTTTGCCAGCATTTCAGGCAGGCGCATTGGGGGGCGGACCGTGGGGACGAAGGTCCCTCCGCATTGTTCGGCGGCCTCAATGGCGTGGGCCTGCAATCGATCGGTTCGGACGCGCTCGGCATTGGTGAATTCCGTCAGGACGGGTTGAATGGCGCGCACGCCCATTTCGGCGGCTTTTTCGACGATGAAATCTGTCCGGGCCTTCTTGATCGGTGCAAAAAGCAGCCAGATATCCGGCGGAAGGGTCTGCTGTCTTGTCTGCTCCAGACACGCAAGCGTCGCGCCGTTTCTTGAACTGTCAGTGACACACGCGCTCCACGCGCCGTCCCGCCCGTTGAAAACGGTGATCGCGTCGCCGGTTCCGAGCCGCATGACGTTGAACAGGTAGTGAGCTGATTTCTTATTCAGAGGTACCGGTTGCGCGCTGGCAAGCGCTGCGTCTACATAGAGCCTGATTTTCGTCCGTTTAGAAGCCATGAGGCGCAATCTATGTCCGGCATCCCCCGAAATCCAGAGCAGGAAACAGATGGGCGTGTCGCCGATGCGACAAAAGCAAACTGGGTCGACCGGTACGCGCCCGGATGGGCACGACCCTATTTGCGCCTTTCCCGCGCCGACCGGCCCGCCGGAACCTGGCTCCTGCTCCTGCCGTGCTGGTGGGGGTTGGGTCTGGCGGTGGCCGCGGACCCGGCCGGTCCGGGCCGCGCGGATATCTGGATTGCGCTGGTTTGCGCTGCAGGCGCGTTCCTGATGCGCGGTGCCGGGTGTACATGGAATGACATCGCCGACCGCAAGATCGACGCCAGCGTGGAACGGACAAAATCGCGCCCGCTACCGTCGGGGCGGGTTTCGGTGCGAAACGCGCTGATCTGGATGGTTCTTCAGGCGCTCGCTGCTCTGGCTTTGCTGGTGACGCTCAATTCTGCGGCGATCATTCTGGGGTTCATCGCACTCCTGCCCGTTGCGGTCTATCCGTTCGCCAAACGGTTCACATGGTGGCCGCAGGTTTTTCTGGGAATCGCGTTCAACTGGGGGGCTTTGCTGGCCTGGGCCGCCCATGACGGGGGGATATCGGTTGCGACTTTGCTCCTTTACCTGTCCGGCATCGCGTGGACCCTGTTTTATGACACGATCTATGCCCTGCAGGACAAGGAAGACGATGCCCTGATTGGCGTCAAATCGACGGCGCGCCTGTTTGGCGACAGGACGCCGGGCTGGCTGCGTGGCTTTTTCGTGGCCAGTGTTCTCCTGATGACCGCATCGGTTATCGGTGCGTTGATTGACACCGCGTCCGCGCGCGCGCTGGGCGTTGCTCTGGTCGGGCCATGGGCGTTCGGCTGGCACATGGTCTGGCAGCTTCGTCGCCTGGATGTAGACAATCCCGACATATGCCTGACGCTGTTTCGATCCAACAGGGATGCGGGGCTGATCCCCGTTCTCTTTTTCGCGATAGCGGCGATACTGTGATTGAAGGGACCGGTTCCAGCCGCTAAGAAAACCGCACACGGCAACGGAGCCCCCGATAAAATGCAGAGACTGGCCCTTTTCATCGGTGCAATGGTTATCGCCTTTGCCGGAGGTGCCGCCTATCTTGGGGCAAACCTGATCATTGATTTCGTCGAGCGCACTGCATCGCGCGAGGTCAGTGCCGCGCTGGATAAAGAAGGGCTGGACTGGGTTTCCGTGCGCACGGATGGATTGCGGCTGATCGTGGCGGGCGCGGCGCCGGACGAAGGCAGCCGCTTCAAGACCCTGACCATCGCAAAATCCATCGTGAATGCGTCGCGCGTGGTGGACGCCATCAAGGTCGTCGATCCGGACGATTTGCGACCGCCACGGTTTTCGCTTGAAATGCTGCGCAACGGCGAGGGTATTTCGCTGATCGGCCTGATCCCTGAATCAACGGGCCGGGAGTTCGTTCTTCAGTCGATCAATGCGCTTCAGAAGCAGTCCAACGTGACCGACATGCTGGAAACCGCCGATTTTGAGGAGCCCGAAAGCTGGCAGGATGCGCTTGACTTTGCGTTGTCGAGCCTGCGTTTGCTGCCGCGCTCCAAGATATCGGTGACATCGAAAATGGTGGAAATCACCGCCATTACCGACAGTCAGGAGGAAAAATCCAGGATCGAAACCCTGCTGGGCGACAGCCAGCCCCAGACAATAAAGCTGGTCCTGCATATCAGCGCTCCGCGACCTGTCATAACCCCGTTCAGCCTTCGCCTGATCAAGGACGAGACGGGCACCCGCTTTGACAGTTGTTCGGCGGACACCGCGAATTCTGCTGACAGGATCCTGATCGCGGCAAGACAAGCGGGCCTTGGCGACGGGCGCACCTGTGCCATTGGCCTGGGGGCGCCTTCGCCTCGCTGGGGGGATGCCGCGGTTCTGGCGATCGGCGCGCTTGACCAACTGGGTGGTGGTTCGGTCACGTTCTCGGATGCCGACATCACGCTGGTTTCGGTCGATACGACCGAACAGCAGGATTTTGACCGAATCGTCCATGATCTTGAACAGGCTCTGCCGGATGTTTTTTCCGTTCATGCGATCCTGCCGCCGAAACCGGTGGTCGAAGGCGCTGTCGGCGAGGTCGATCTACCTGAATTCGTCGCAACGAAAAGCCCCGAAAAGATGGTCCAGATGCGTGGCCGTCTGCGAGATGCGCGCACGCAGATTTCCATCAACAACTTTGCGCACGCCGCGTTTGGCAGCGAAAATGTCTATAACACGACGCGCACCGATCCGGGTCTGCCGGACGGCTGGCCGCTGAGGGTTCTGGCGGGTCTGGAAGGTCTGGCGCGACTGCACAATGGCGTGCTTGTCGTCCGCCCCGAACTTCTCGAATTGCGGGGGGTTTCGGATTATCCCGAAGCCAGCAGGGAGATCACGCAGATTTTCTCGCAAAAACTGGGTGACCCCTCGCGTTTCCAGATCAACGTCGTTTATGAAGAGGCGCTGGACCGTACCGAAATCCTGCCCACGCCGCAGGAATGCGTCCAAAGCATCAACGCCATTCTCAAGGAAAAGCAGATAACTTTCGCGCCGTCCTCGACAACCATTGACGCGGAAGGCCTCGCGGTCGTGGAACGTATCGCCGAAGCAATGACGAAATGCAGCGAGGTTCCGATGGAAATCGGCGGGCATACCGACAGCCAGGGTCGCGAGCAGATGAACCAGACGCTCAGCCAGGCACGCGCCGAGGCGGTGCTTGACGCGCTGCTCAGTCTTGAAGTCCTGACGACATTCCTGAGCGCCAAGGGCTATGGGGAAATCAGCCCCATCGCGGACAACGAGACCGAGGAAGGCCGGCAAGCCAACAGGCGTATCGAATTCAAGCTGGTGGACCCCAACGGCAACACGGTCGCAACAGGCGCCGAAGATGGCCACGACAACGCAGAAACACAACCGGATTCCGAAACCGAGAAAGAGGCTGAAAATGGGCAGGACTGAACTGGTAATCATCATGTCGGTCATCTTGTTTCTGGTGTTTTTGCTGGGATGGACAGGACACTGGTTGTTTCGCCGGTTCAACCGCCTGGACACAACGAATGTCGCCGATCTCGATCACATGGCCAGTGCACTTCACGAGGCCGAGGAAACCCGCGACGAGGCCATCAATTACATGCAGGGTCGCGAAGCCGAACTTGTCGGGCAACTGGGCCAGGCACAGGCGGAACTGGAAGCCGCCATGGAGGGCCTCGGCAATGCGCGCCGCGAAGCCGAAGACCTGCGCACCCTTATCGAAGAAACGAATTAG
>CAYXNM010000050.1:0-17700 GCA_964466385.1 uncultured Rhodobacter sp.
CGCTGGCATTCATGCGTGAACAATTGTCCATAACTTCTTAGACCAACCCGCCCAACCCCTGACGTGTGGATGCCCGGTTTTCAAGCGCAATTGATTTGATAGACCGTGTCCCATGCAACTTTGACAGAGCAGTGATGAGGGCAGCGCCTGCCTGGGTGGGCGCTTTGTGGCGCGTGGTTGTCGCGCGTGTGATCATCGTGGTAAATTCAAAGGTATCAATACATTGCACCGTTGCAAGAGCGCCCGCCGAGGGGCAGGCAGGCGCTACCCGGCGTGTCCGCCGGGCGGGAATGGAGGCGGGGTTCGTGCCAAAAGGCCGGGGGGTGAACGCGTGCTGCAATCTCCGATCTCCCCCTCAATCATGGGTTGGTCATTGTCCGGGTTGGTATTAGAAGTCCTCAGAAAAACCTCGCATTCCGACGACAAGGGCCGTTCCGGCCTGATATTGGGGGTTGTCAGCCAAAGTCCACGAGATATAGTTTTCGGTATTAAAGGGCCGTGTTGCAAGCTGGTTTGTGTGGCCCGGGGCACGACATTCGTGCCGGGAACGAACGGAACGATGGACGGCGAATTCAGTGCGCAGTTTCTGCGCAATTCCACAGGAATAACACAACATCCGGCCCTTGTCCTGAACGCGGATTACCGGCCTTTGTCCTATCTTCCACTTTCTCTCTGGAGCTGGCAGGAAGCGATCAAGGCCGCATATCTCGACCGTGTTTCGATCGTCGCGGAATACGACACGCTGGTGCATTCGCCTTCGGTGACGATCCGGATCCCCTCGGTCGTTGTGCTGAAGGATTACGTGAAACCGACGAAATCGACGGCGTTCACCCGGTTCAATCTGTTTTTGCGGGACGAATTCACCTGCCAGTATTGCGGAGCCAAGGGCGAAATGACGTTTGACCATGTCATTCCCCGCGCACGCGGCGGCAAGACGGTCTGGGAAAACGTCGTGGCGGCCTGCGCGCCCTGCAACCTCAGAAAGGGGTCAAAAGCGCTGGAGCGCACGGGCATGCATCTGCGGCGCGCTCCGGTCCGCCCCGATGCTGAAAAGTTGCGGAATTCGGGTCGGAAATTCCCCCCGAACCACCTCCACGAAAGCTGGATGGATTTCCTTTACTGGGACGCGGAACTGGAAGCGTAGCCTCGAAAGGAAACTGCGTATGTCCTGGCCGCGCAATGAACCTGAAGACGGAATTTCCGACGCGCAACGGCGCGCATGGCAGGAAAAATTCGCGGCCAGCGACAGGGAACTCGGGTTTGACGTCACACCCGATTTTCAACCTTTCAACCAGAGAAACGATATGTTCAGTCGTGCCTTTTGGGACGACACGGTCAGATCGGCCGATACAGATGGCTTTTTTGACAGTTACCGCGATCTGCCGCAGGCACGGCGGGGGCAGGGGTTCAGTCAACGGGATTTTGCCCTTCGCAACGCCTCCTGGATCGTCTCGGACCTGATTTCCAACCGGGGCCAGGCCGAAGGTCGCCGCGAAGGGTTTCAGGCGCCCATTGCCGAGGATACACCGGTTGCAGAGGTCCGCGCCGGGCTTGGTGATGCCGCCGGGGAAAGCCGCAAGATCAAGAAGGTGGCGCGGCTGTTTGGTGCCGATCTTGTCGGGATCACCGAAGTGGACGAACGCTGGCACTATTCGCACCGTGTCGATACCCGGAATTTCGCGGCCATTCCCAACGATTTGCCCGGAAACCCGACGCATGTGATCGTCATGGGCCATGCGATGGATTTCGATCTGGTGGACACTTATCCCTCGGCGCTTGCCGGTGCGTCAACGGGGCGCGAATACAGCCACGAAACCGCGATCGCCATTCAGCTTGCCGCCTATATCCGGGGATTGGGGTACGAGGCTTTTGCCTCGATGAACGACACGGCCCTTGTCATCCCCTACGCGATCAAGGCCGGACTTGGCGAATATGGCCGCAACCAGATGGTTCTGACGCGCGATTTCGGTCCGCGCGTGCGATTTTCAAAAGTGTTCACCAGTTTGCCGCTGGCGGCGGATCGGCCGCGCCCCCTTGGCCTTGGCGCATATTGTGAAACCTGCACGGTCTGTGCGGATGCCTGTCCGCCCCGCGCGCTGCCCAAGGGCGCTGCGGATCTGGGGCCTGACAACCCGTCGACGATCAGAGGTGTGCGAAAGTGGTCGGCGGACTGCGAAAAGTGTTTCGGCTACTGGGCCAAGCTCAAGACGGATTGCGCGATCTGCATGCGGGTCTGCCCCTTCAACCGCCGCTACCGGCGCTGGCAGGACCGGTTCTGGCGCTGGCTTGCGACTTCGCGCAGCCGGGCAGTGGCGCGGTTCTGGCAGGTTCGGGCCGGATCCAGACCGCGCCTGAAACCCGACGAGTGGTGGAACCACGACTGAAGCCCGCACAACCGGGTGCGCAAAGCTCAGGCGCCGCGCCGCGCGGCACGCATCCATAAAGTGGAAATACCCAACGAAATCAGCCCGTTCCAGGCCGCCATGGACAGGCCGAACATGCTCCATGGAATCTCATCACAGCGCACAAGCGGGGCGTTCAGGATCTGGTTCAGCAATTCCTCGGATGTCAGGCCAGTGATGCTTTGCGAGGTGCAGGTCGTTGGCCCAAGCCACCAGTGCTGCTCGATCCCCGCGTGGTAAAAGGCAATGCCCGCGCCAAACAGGACGATCCCGGCGCCCAGCCGATAAAGCAATCGCGATGGTGCGAAAACACACACCAGCCCCAGGGCAAAGGCAATCCCGTGCGGCCAGCGCTGGTAGATGCACAATTTACAGGGCGGCATTTCCCCAAACACCTGAAACCCAAAGGCCCCGGCCAGCATGAGGCCCGAGGCAAGTGCCGCGAAAAGTGCAATATTCCGGCTGCTCATAAGACCCTCAAAACCAGAAACCCGCCCAGCAACAGGGCAACGAAGACAACAAACACCAACCCCAGACGTTTTTCAATGAATGTCCGGATCGGCGCGCCAAAATGGCGCAGCAGCGCAGCGACGATGAAAAACCTGACGCCGCGTGCGACGATAGCGGAAACGACGAACACAGGAAGGCTGAGCCCGGTCCAGCCCGACATGATGGTGATGACCTTGAACGGAAAAGGCGTGATCCCCGCGATCAGGACCGCCCATGCGCCCCAGTCACGAAACCGGGCGCTGAAAACATCGGCGGCTTCGGTCTTGCCGTAAAACTCCAGCAGGGGCCGGCCAATGACCTCAAAAAGCTGGGCGCCGATAAAATAGCCAAACAATCCCCCCAGAACCGAGGCGATCAGACAGACCGCAGCGATCCTGAAGGCGCGCCGGGGGGTTGCGATAATCATCGGAATCAACAGGACATCCGGCGGGATCGGAAAGAACGAACTTTCCGCAAAGCTGACCATCGCCAGCGCCCAGAGCGCAGAGCGCGTGGAGGCCAGATCGATGGTCCAGTCGTAAAGGCGTCTCAGCATCCCCGGTTCCCCTTTTGGATGCCAGCGTTCGAACATGCAGACCAACTGCCGTCAAGCGCGGTTTGCGCGTTGACGAGGGTTTTCCGCCGGGTTAAACGCATTTCCAGCGTGTGCCCGAGTGGCGGAATTGGTAGACGCAGCGGATTCAAAATCCGCCGCCGCAAGGCTTGCCGGTTCGAGTCCGGCCTCGGGTACCAGGATATCAGGATTTCGCGGGAAAAACGGCCGTTCGTTGCGCCTTTTCCGATTGGCAATCCGGGGCGGCGGCGCTTACACCAACGGCCATTTTCGTTGACCCTTTTTGTAGGTGAGAAATACCGGAGTTTGCCTGATTGGGGCGTTGACAATTCCCCGCTTCAATCCATCCCCGCACGACCCTGCGCCTGCCCGTGGGGTGGCGCCCGCAACGCCGGTCCGGGGCACTTTATCCCGGCAAATTCCGAACGAAATCAGCGGGATGCGCGACATCGGCGCTTGCAGCGCCTGTTAACCGGCCCGGGGTAAACCTCAACGTCGCCCTCAGCCCGGAAGTGCCCCTGCCCACACGCGATTGAGATGGGTCTGTCAGTCGGGCCGTTGGCATTACCCCCCCAGGAACAGCCGTCCGACGTCCGGATTGGCCAGCAATGTGCTGCCATTGTCGGCCATGGCGACCTCGCCTGCGACCAGGACATACCCCAGATCGGCGAATTCCAGCCCTTTCCGGGCGTTCTGTTCGACCATGATGATCGTTTTGCCGTCGGTTTTCTGAAGACCCTCAAGAATATCGAAAACCATGTCGATGTAGCGCGGTTCCAGACCGATCGAGGGTTCGTCGACCAGCAGAACATCCGGATCCATCACCAGCGCGCGCGAGATTTCGAGCAAGCGCCGTTCCCCGCCGGACAATATTCTCGCCGGTTGGTTGGCGCGGGCCGCAAGGCGGTCGTATTTGTCAAAAAGCTCATCCGCGCGCGCAGCCGCCATTTTGGTCGAGGGCATCAGAAAGCCCCCCATCAACAGGTTTTCGCGCACGGTCATGTCCGGAAAGACCGAATTGTCCTGCAGGATATAGGCAATGCCCGCCTCGGCCAGCTTCTGGTTCGATTTCTGGTGGGTGACGTCGTTTCCGGAAACATCGATGCGGCCCGAACGAATGTCGGTGAACCCGTAAATGGAATGGAGGATCGTTGACTTGCCCGCCCCGTTCGGCCCGATCAGGCACAGCGACTGCCCCTTGGCCACGGCCAGATCGATATCGTGCAGAATGTCCATGGCGCCGTATCCCGCCACAAGGTTCTCGATTTTCAGAAACGGCGCATCACCGGCCAGTTTCCACAGATCGCCGCGCGAGGGGCGGTCTCCCCTCATGTCGGCGGCGGCCTTTTCCACCGCGTCGACCGACATGACCGTGTCCACCGATCCCTGATGATATCCGCGGGTTTTCTTTTTCTCGGTCATGCTCAGTGGCCTCCCAGATAGGCCTCGATGACCTTTGGATCGTTTTGAATGTCCTTGGGCGCTCCACTGGCGATCAGGCGTCCTGCTGCCAGAACGTGGATTTCGCGCGCAAGGTTCATCATGACACGCATGTTGTGTTCGATGACGAAGAGCGTGACCCCAAAGCGTTCGTTCGCCTGTATGAGGCGGTCGATCAGCCCGTTGATCAGCGTGGGGTTGATGCCCGCGGTCGGTTCGTCAAGCAACAGCAGTTCCGGCTCGTTCATCAGCGCCATGGCGAATTCCAGCAGCTTTTGCTGCCCAAAGGACAGCGACCCCGCCAGAAGGTGGCGTTTGGAGGCCAACCCGACAAACTCCAGAATATCCTCGGCCTTTCCAAGATCCTCGGCATTGGGGCGATGCAGAAGCGAACGCACGCCGCCCGAACGCACGGGACGCGAGATCAGCATGTTCCGCACACAGTCCATTTCGTCATAGACATGGGTTTGCTGAAAGGTCCGGACCATCCCCAGACGGGCAATCTCGGCGGTGCGCATTTTGCGGATTTCGGTGCCACGATATTTGATCGAGCCTTTGTCGATCGGATGATACCCGCAGACCGAGCCGAACAGCGTGGATTTGCCCGAACCATTGGGGCCGATCAGTCCGACGATCTCGCCCTTTCTGACGGAAAGCGAAATGTCCTCGTTCGCGACAACCCCGCCGAAATATTTGGAAACTCCGGCGATTTCCAGCATCAGTTCACCGCTCATGCGCCTGCCTCGTTCTCTTTTGTTCCGAACTTCAGGGACTTTCGAACGCGTTCCCATCCCGCGAGGACTCCCCCCGGAAAGAAGACGACGATAATGACGATCAGCAGCCCCAGGGCCACGCGCTGCCAGCCAAACAGGAAGGTCCAGAAAAACTCCTTGAATATCTGAAAGACGACCGCGCCGATCACCGGCCCCCAAATCGTTCCCTTGCCCCCGATCAGGGTCATGAGCAGCATCCAGACCCCAATGGTCGGCAGCGAAAAGGCCACTTCGGTCGGGTCGATGAAATTCTTGGCCGATCCGTAAAGCCCACCCGCAATGGCCGTAAAAAAGGCGGCGATGGCCCAGGCAAAGGCTTTGACGTTTCCGGTTGGCAGGCCCATGGCCTCGGCCTTGTCCTCGTTATCGCGAATGGCGTTCATCACGAAACCAAATCGGGTGGAGTAGAGCCATTTCAGCACGGCCACGAAAATCACCACGACGATTACTCCGATCCCGTAAAGCAGGGGCATCAGTTCGATCGGGTCGGGGGGCTGGACAAAGTTCATCCCCGAACCCGCGCCAAGAACATCCATCGTGCCAGCAAATTCACCGGCGGCCACGCCCAGCCCAAGCGTTCCGATTGCAAAATAATGGCCCCGCATGCGCAACAACTGCGAACCGACCAGCAGCCCCAGCAGAAAGTTGATGATCGCCACGATCACCAGACCCGCCAGCAGGGCGGTCACGAATGTGGGCGCGCTCAGTGTGAAACTTTCAAGATCGCCGCCCTTGGCGGAATTATAGGCCATCAGCGAAAACCCGCCCGACCAGACCTGAATGGCCGCCACCAAGTACATGCCGACCCCGAAAAAGACGATGTTGCCGAACGAGTTGTAACCCATCTGGCCGCCCAGCATGTCCCAGGACAGGGCGATCAGGATGAAAACCATGACATCGACGAGCTGCGTCATGTTGTGGGGCAGAACAAATGGCGCGGCAATTGCGACCGCCAGCGCAAAAAGTGCGATGATCCACTGAAGCGAAGAACTCTTGGTCATTTGGTGCTTTCGTTATTTCAGGTAAAGGCGCTTGCGACGCATGATCGCGGCCCTGATCAAAAGAGCGACCGGCACGATGATGAACACCATGCCGTTCTGGAATTCAGGCCCCAGAATAAAACCCGCGTAGTTTTCGTAAACACCCAGTCCAAAGGCTGCGAAAATGACACCCGCGATATTGCCGACCCCGGCAAGGATCACGATGACAAAGCTGCGCAACGTGTAGATCAGGCCCTGAAACGGGTGAATGATGTAGATAAAGGCGACGATTGACCCGGCCACGCCGCAAATCGCGCCGTTGAGCGCGAAGGTCATCGCATAGACCCGCCGCGTATCGATCCCCATGATCCGCGCCGCGCGCGCGTTTTGTGCCGTCGCGCGCATGGCCCGCCCAAACCGGGAATACCGCACCAAGGCCACGATCAGAACCGCCGCCAGCACGCCCAGCAGCGCCCCAAGCGCGCGCGAACCTGGTATATTCACCATGTAATTCAGAAAGGTGAAGGTCTGCAGATGCGCGTCCACGACACGCTCCTCGGCGGTGAAAATCTGGTTCATGCCCTGCTGCATCACCAGTTCAACGCCAAACGTCGCCAAAAGGGACACGAACAGATCGCGATCCAGCACTTTTTCGACCACCAGCCTGAAAATCAGCAGCGCAAACAGCCCCACGACCACCGCCGCCAGACCCATGGAAATGACGATCCACAGAATACCCGGTGCCGAGGGTACAAGGCCTTCCATCGCGCGGACAAAGTAAAACGACGTATATCCGCCAAGCATGACGAACGCGCCCTGCGCGACGTTGATGATGTTCATGACACCCCAGACCATGGCCATGCCATAGGCGATCAGACCGAACAGCGCGCCGACCAGCAGGCCATTGGCGATCAGTTCGATATTTATCACCGGCGCCAGCTCGGTCAAAAGGCTGAGATTGCTAAGGATGTTGTCCATTTACCGGGAACCTCTGGCAGGGATGCTCAAGAAAACAGGGGGCGAAACCAAACGCCCCCTGTTAGGTTTTCCGACGCCACGCTTAGTTTTGTGGACGTGGGTGAATGATGTCGGCTTCGGCCCATTGTGTCGGTCCGACAACCTTCAATTCGCCACCCTGAACCTGGTAAAGAACCATCGGTTTTGCGATGTTCTTGCCCGTCGCGTCAAACTTGACGTTGCCATAGAAGGTTTGCATGTCGGTCGCAGCCAGTGCGTCGCGAACGGCGCCCTGATCGAGCGATCCAGCGCGTGTGAACGCATCGGCAAAAACCTGAACCGCAGCGGCAGATTCAGCCGATTGGTAAGGTGGCGCATAGTCATACTTGGCTTTGAAGTTTGCCGCGAAGTCACCAGCAGAGCCCATCAAGCTGTCCGAATAGGTCAGCGTCGGGGCCCATTGTGCGGCACACAGCGTGTTCTCGGCCGCGGCGCCAAATTTGCCGATGATGTCAGCACTGTCGCAATGGGTCATGGCCAGCATCGGCACATAGACGTTTTGCTCGGACAACTGACGAATCGTCGTCGCAGCACCTTTGGAGTGACCCGAAACCACCAGAAGATCAGGCTTGAGCGCGCGGACTTTGGTCATGGTCGGCGTCATGTCCGTCAGATCCTTGGGCAGCTTGTCGTCGATGACAATCTTCATGCCATATTTTGCAGCATCATCCATAACACCCGCACGGATGTCCTGGCTGAAGGGATCGTTTTCAAACGCCATGGCGATTTTCAAACTGGCCGGATCGCGTCCGGCAGCTTTTGCCTGCTCGGCCGCCAGCGTGATTGACGAGGCAAGGTATTGCTCGGACGTCGACAGAACCGCAAAAATGTTCTTGTAGCCGTTGGTGAACAAAGACCGCGATGCGCCGTTGGCTTCGACCATGGGCACGCCGTGCTTTTCGGTGACCGGTGCGATTGCCTTGGTCAGACCGGACGAGTACGGCCCAAGCAGGAATTTGACGCCATCCTGACCGATCAGACGCTCGGCCAGTTCGGCCCCACGCGCAGGCGTGGACTCGTCGTCATAATACTTGATCTCCAGCGTATAGGTCTTGTCGCCGACCTTGACTCCGCCGGCGGCGTTGATCGCCTCGACGGCCATATTATAGCCGTTCATCGTGTGTTGCCCGTTGGTCGAGTATTTACCCGACTGCGATACAGCCGCGCCCAGAACGATCGACTCGGCCGATGCGCTGAAGGCGAATGCTGAAAGGGCGAGGGCGCTGAGGCCCCCGATGACATAATGTTTCATGATTTCTCCCGTTCGTTTTGTGCGGTATTCAATTGAATACCACTCACACGCGGAACAATGTACACAACACCGGGTTCTTGTCAAAGATCATCCGGTTCAATTCGCCCATTGAACCGGCAAGACCCATCCGATGTTCAGCCCCGCAGGGCGCCCGCCAGATTGTCGGCGATCTTGTCCAGGAACCCCTCGGTCGTCAGCCATTTCTGGTCCGGTCCCACGAGGAGCGCCAGATCCTTGGTCATGTCGCCCATTTCAACCGTGTCCACGACGGTTTTCTCCAGCGTGGCAACAAATCGGGTCAGGGCGGTGTTTCCGTCAAGTTTCGCACGATGCTTGAGGCCCCCCGTCCAGGCAAAAATCGAGGCGATCGAATTGGTCGAGGTGGCCTCGCCCTTTTGGTGCTGACGGTAATGGCGCGTGACGGTGCCGTGCGCGGCTTCGGCCTCGACCACGTTGCCATCCGGCGTCATCAAGACCGACGTCATCAACCCGAGCGATCCGTACCCCTGCGCCACCGTGTCCGATTGCACGTCGCCATCATAATTCTTGCAGGCCCAGACATACCCGCCCGACCATTTCAGCGAAGCGGCCACCATGTCGTCGATCAGACGATGCTCGTAATGAATACCCGCTTTCCTGAAGGCATCCGCAAACTCGGCGTCGAAGGTTTCCTGAAACAAATCCTTGAAGCGCCCGTCATAGGCCTTGAGGATCGTGTTCTTGGTCGAGAGGTAGACCGGCCAGCCCTTGACCAACCCGTAATTCAGGGCGGCCCGCGCGAAATCGCGGATGGACTCGTCAAGGTTGTACATCGCCATCGTCACACCGGCGCCCGGCGCATCAAAGACATCGCGTTCGATCGTCACGCCATCCTCGCCGACGAATTTCAACGTCAGTTTTCCCTTTCCGGGAAAGCGGAAATCGGTGGCCTTGTATTGATCGCCAAAGGCGTGACGTCCCACGACAACCGGTTGGGTCCAGCCCGGAACCAGACGCGGGACATTCTTGCAGATGATCGGTTCGCGGAAAATCACGCCGCCCAGAATGTTTCGCAGGGTGCCGTTGGGGCTGCGGTACATGCGTTTGAGGCCGAATTCCTCGACCCGCGCCTCGTCCGGTGTGATGGTCGCGCATTTGATGCCCACGCCAATCTCGGCGATCTTTTCGGCGGCATCGACGGTGATCTGGTCGTCTGTGCGGTCCCTTTCCATGATGCCAAGGTCATAATAGAGCAGATCGAGATCGAGATAGGGCAGGATCAGCTTTTGCTTGATGATGTCCCAGATGATCCGGGTCATTTCGTCGCCGTCCAGTTCGACGACGGGGTTGGAGACTTTGATCTTGGTCATGTCTTGCCCTTTTTGCAGGTGGAATCGCTTTGGCGCTTCTTATCGGATCGTTCTGGGGAAAGAAAGACTGTATACAACCGCATACCAAATGCGGTCGGATGGCTCAAATCGCGAACGCCAGACCCACCGCATAGGCCACGACCGCACAGGTGCTGCCCACCAGAACCGTTTCGTAGATGCAGCGCGTCGCGTTGACCATCGTGGCATAGGCGCGCAGAATCCCCAGACAGACGAGCGCCCCGAATGTTGCAAAGACCGAATAGATGAACGTGTCCGGCGTGGGTTCCAGAAAGAAATAGGGCGACAGGGGAACCGCGCCGAAGATGACGAAGGACAGGAACATGAACAACCCCTTGATTGCGGGGCTTTCATCCGTCGTATCCGGTATTCCCAACTCGTAAACCATCATGAAATCGGCCATCAGGTCGGGGTTTCGTTGCAGGATCCCGACCATGTCGTCGCTGTCATTCTCACTGACGCCTTGTGATCGCAAGATCTGGCGAACTTCGTCGCGCTCCTGGTCCGGGCGCTCGACCATTTCAATCATTTCCTTGTCGCGATGCGCGATATAGAGGTCGCGTTCGGAGCGCGAGGACAGGAACTCTCCCAATCCCATCGACGTGCCATCCGCCAGAATGTTCGCAATCCCGAACAGCAGGACCGCGATCCCGCCGATTTGCGCGGCACCATCCATGCCGAAACCGGCAAACCCCGCAACCACGGCAAACGTCGTGACGATCCCGTCATTGCCGCCATAGACGATCTGCTTCAGATAATCCTGAAGATTACCGATATTATGCGCGTCCTTGCGATGTTGATCGAGATCGAATTTCATGATGGCGGAGGTTCCGTGCTTCGATGTCAGAGTCCCGGTTTACCAAGCGAGATGCGCGAATGCCAAGTCACAAAGCATCCGCGATCAACAGCGATCAGGATCGCTGCGGTTAGAATTGTTCTAAAACATCCCCTTTTGGCATTGCACTTGAGGATTTGCCCGATACAATTTCGCGGAATCGACCTTGCCCCCGCCCGGGGGGTCGGAAAACGGGGTCAATACAGATGAAACAATCGAATATTCGGAGTCTCCATGGAAAGTGATAGCAAGTGCCCGGTCATGCACGGTGCGCAGACAAGCGCGGCGACACAAGGAACAGCGAATCGGGATTGGTGGCCCAACCAACTGAATCTTCGGATTCTGCACCAGAATTCGGAAAAGTCCGACCCGATGGGATCGGGTTTTCGCTATGCCGATGCGTTTAAAACGCTTGAACTCAAGGCCTTGAAAGATGACCTTCATGCGTTGATGACCGACAGTCAGGACTGGTGGCCTGCCGATTATGGCCATTACGGCGGATTGTTCATAAGGATGGCATGGCACAGCGCGGGGACGTACCGTACCGCGGACGGCCGCGGTGGCGGCGGCACCGGTCAGCAAAGGTTCGCCCCGCTGAATTCCTGGCCCGACAACGGAAACCTCGACAAGGCCCGGCGCCTGCTTTGGCCGGTCAAGCAAAAGTACGGAAACAAGATCAGCTGGGCCGACCTGTTGATCCTTGCAGGAAACTGCGCCATCGAGTCCATGGGCGGAAAGACTTTCGGATTCGCCGGCGGCCGCAGCGACGTCTGGGAACCGGAAGAGGATGTCTACTGGGGCGCGGAAAGCGAATGGCTGGGTGACAAGCGCTATTCGGGCGAGCGCGACCTGGATAATCCGCTGGCTGCTGTTCAGATGGGGCTGATCTATGTCAATCCCGAAGGCCCGAACGGCGAACCGGATATTCTGGCCTCGGGCAGGGACATCCGCGATACTTTCGCGCGTATGGCCATGAATGACGAGGAAACCGTCGCGCTGGTTGCGGGCGGTCACACATTCGGCAAGGCCCATGGCGCGGGGGATCCGTCACATGTCGGTCCCGAGCCGGAGGCCGCACCCGTGGAGACGATGGGGCTTGGATGGCTGTCCTCGTACCGGAGCGGGCATGGCGACGATACGATTACGAGCGGCATCGAAGGGGCCTGGACAGCAAATCCGACCCAATGGGACAATGGCTATTTCGATATTCTGTTCAAATATGACTGGAATGTCGTCAAAAGCCCTGCTGGGGCCTGGATCTGGGAACCCGTGGGTGTAACCGAGGACGACATGGCCCCGGCGGCTGGGGATGCCACCAGAAAGGTCAAGACCATGATGACCACCGCCGACATGGCGATGCGCATGGACCCGATCTATGGACCGATTTCCAAACGATTCCATAAAGACCCGCAGGCGTTTCAGGATGCCTTTGCGCGCGCCTGGTTCAAGCTGACGCACCGGGACATGGGCCCGCGGTCGCGCTACCTCGGGGCCGATGTGCCGCAGGAGGGGCTGCTGTGGCAGGATTGCATTCCGGCCTCTGAAACCGATTTGGACGCGAATGATGTAAGCGCCCTCAAGAAAGAAATCCTGGCTTCCGGTCTTTCCGTTTCCGATCTGGTCCGGACGGCCTGGGCCTCGGCCTCGACGTTTCGCGGCTCCGATATGCGCGGTGGTGCCAATGGGGCGCGCATTCGCCTGGAGCCGATGAAAAGTTGGGAGGTCAACGAGCCTGACAACCTGTCGCGTGTGCTGGATGGCCTTGAAGCTGTGCGGGCTGCGTTTGGCAAGCCGGTTTCACGCGCCGACATGATCGTGCTGGGCGGGTCCGCTGCAATCGAGAAAGCTGCATCAGAGGCCGGTTTCCCGGTCGAAGTCTCAACGACACTGGGGCGGGGGGATGCCACGGCGGAGCAGACAGACGTCGAAAGCATGGGGTTTCTGGAACCGATCGCGGATGGGTTTCGGAATTACGCACCGCGGGACTACACTGTTTCACAAGAGGAATTGCTGCTTGACCGGGCGCAACTTCTGACGCTGACCGCACCGGAAATGACCGTTCTCATCGGCGGTCTGCGCGTCCTGGGTGCAAATCACAAGGGCAGCGAGATGGGCGTTTTCACGGACCGGGCCGGGCAATTGACCAATGATTTCTTTGTCAATCTGTGCGACATGTCGACAGAATGGCGTGACACTGGCGACGGTGGTTTCCTGGGGTGCGCGCGTGGCAGTGACAGCGAACGCTGGACAGCCTCGCGCGTTGATCTTGTCTTCGGGTCGAACTCTCAATTGCGGGCGATTTCAGAGGTTTACGCGCAGGCAGACGCAGGTGAAAAATTCGTCCATGATTTCGTGGCCGCATGGACCAAGGTCATGAACGCGGATCGGTTCGATCTGGTTTGAGTGATGCCCGTACCGACATTGGCGCGGGGCAGGGATCACGCGTCGCGTCCGAAAACAGATTGAGCAGCGCAACGCGGGAAGTGACGAGCAACCATGCGTGATTTGAAGAACCCCGCCGAAAGGCACCCTGAAAAAGCCCGCCGCGCGGATAGTTCTCAGCCGCGCAAACCGGCGTGGATTCGCGTCAAGGCGCCGAATTCCGCAGCGTACACGAAGACCCGCAACACGCTGCGCGACAACAGCCTTGTCACCGTGTGCGAGGAGGCCGGGTGTCCGAATGTCGGTGAATGCTGGTCTCAGGGTCACGCCACCATGATGATCATGGGCGAAATCTGCACAAGAGGCTGCACTTTTTGCAACATCGCAACCGGGCGTCCCGAGGCTCTGGATGTCTTTGAACCGGGGCGCGTGGCCGATGCGGTTGCCAAGCTGGGGCTGAAACACGTTGTGATCACAAGCGTTGATCGCGACGATCTGACCGATGGCGGGGCCGGGCATTTTGCCCAGACCATTCGCGCCATCCGTCAGCGCGCCCCTGAAACGACCATCGAGATTCTGACGCCGGATTTCCTGAAATGCACGCCCGACACTCTGGAAACGGTGGTTGCGGCCGGTCCGGACGTCTTCAACCACAATCTGGAAACGGTGCCCGGCCTCTACCCCGAAGTGCGCCCCGGCGCGCGGTATTTCCACAGCCTTCGCCTGTTGCAGCGCGTCAAGGAAATCAACCCGGCCATGTTCACGAAATCCGGGATCATGGTCGGGCTGGGCGAAGACAGGCAGGCCGTTTTGCAGGTGATGGACGACATGCGCGCGGCCGGGATCGATTTCATCACGATCGGGCAGTACCTGCAACCAACGCCGAAACACCACGCGATCAGCCGGTTCGTCACACCACAGGAGTTTGCGACCTATGAAAAAGCAGCCTATGGCAAGGGGTTTTCGATGGTGTCCGCGACCCCGCTGACCCGGTCAAGCTATCATGCCGGCAACGATTTTGCCCGGCTACGTGAAGCGCGCGAACGGGCTTTGAAAGGCTAACGCAGAATGCGGCCGCGCGGCAGGCGCTCCGGTGTCAGCCAGTCGGGCCAGCCGATGAATTTCTCGATGGCGAATAGAACCAGACAGAACGCCACGATCGCCAGCACGAAAACCACGCGCTTTCCAGAGGGCGGATTGCGCGCCCATCGTGACATTCTCAACAGCCAGAACGGGTTCATGCGCTCTTGCTAACGATTCGCGGCGCCTGGGGCAACACCACGCTCAATCGGCGGGCAATTCCACGATATAGGCGGCGATGGCCTGTCGGTCCGCGTCGCTGAGACGGGCCATGTTTTCAATCACATCGGCCATTTCGGCACCGGCAGAGTCAAATTCGGGCGTAAACCCGGTCTTGAGATAGGCCGCGATGTCCTCCGCGCTCCAGTCAAGCGCCACAAGGTCGGGGGTTCTGCCCTTGGCGACAGGATTCTTTGCCCCTCTCAGCCAGCGATCATACCGCAGATTGCCCAAGGCTCCGCGCGGCGTGTGACAGGCGCCGCAATGGCCCAGCCCCTCGACCAACCGGCGACCGCGTTCCGCCCGGGGCGAAAGCGATTGTGGCGGGATCACGTCTCCGGCCCGCATGAACAACGCTTTCCATATCCCCATCGACATGCGGACATTGAAAGGAAACGGCAGTTCATGAGGCAGGCTGGGGTCCTGCGCGGCGGGCAGGGTTGCCAGAAACGCGCGAAGATCAACCATGTCGCCCAGCGAAACGCGCGTGTAAGAGGTATAGGGAAAGGCCGGAAAATAGTGGCGACCATCCGGCGAGCGTCCGAATTTCATGGCGTTGACCAGTTCGGTCGTGGTCCATTTTCCGATGCCGTGATCCGGGTCGTTTGAAATATTGGGGGCAATGAAGGTTCCAAAGGGCGATGGGAATTTTCGCCCACCCGCCAGAACCCGCATATCGTCCCCCTTGGCGCCGGGGGCGGCGTGGCAGGAAGCGCACCCTCCCAAAAAGAAAACCCGCTCACCCCGTTGAATGTCGCCCCGCAGGCCCGCCAGTCGCGCCGGGTCAATCGAACCGGGCCGTGTGGCCAGCCCGACCGCCCCGATCGCCAGAAAGCCAAGGGCAATCATCCAAAGGACAACACGGCGAAAGTTCAAACCGGACCCCCGCCCGGAAACCGCCAGACGATCAGTTCTTTGGTCCTCGATAGATCTTGTGACAGGCCCCGCAGGCCCCTCCGACCGCCCCGATGGCGCTCTGGAGCGCGGCAAGATCGGTTCCCGCCGGTTCGACCATCGCGGCACTCGCCTTGTTGAGGGCGGCAAACTTTGCCAGGAAGTCGCTGGTATTCTCCCATATCTCCGGTTTGGCGCGGGTCGCTCCGGTCAACGCGACATTGTCGGACCCTTCTGGAAACATGCGAAGAAGGTGGAGCGAGGAAAGGGCCGTCAGGTTTTCGGCGGCATTGCGCGCAGCATCCGCGTCATAAGGCACTTTCCCCTGCGCCATGCCCCCCAGAAGACCGACATTGTAGCCGATCAGCTTCATCAGCGATTGGCGTGCAAAAACCGCATTGTCGACTTGTTTGTCCGCAAGAACCGGCCCGGCGACAAGCGCGCCCGTCAGCAAGAGTGCGGCAAGATATCGTGACGTTTTCATGGTAAACTCCTGATTCACATGAAGGCGACTATAGCGTATTTGCAAAAACGCAGGTGCGCCGGAATTGCGATCTGACAGGAATGTGAAGTGAATCCGTCAGTCCTCATCCAGAAAACGGACCGCACCGATATGGTCCAGATTTCGGTTTCTCTGAGCGTAATCAATGCCATAACCGACGAC
This sequence comes from uncultured Rhodobacter sp., assembly GCA_964466385.1. Lineage (GTDB taxonomy): Bacteria > Pseudomonadota > Alphaproteobacteria > Rhodobacterales > Rhodobacteraceae > UBA5972. Next base: position 16,369 of record CAYXNM010000050.1, read on the forward strand.
GAACTTGTCGGGAATCTCAAACCCCGTCCATGTCGCCTTGACGTCGACTTCTCGGCGCGAGGGTTTGTCAAGCAGCGCGCAGACCTCCATCCGCAGAGGATTGCGCGACTTCAACAGGTTCAGAACGTGGTGCAGCGTGTGCCCGGTATCGACGATATCCTCGACCACAAGAATGTCGCGCCCCTCGATCCCGCCGCGAATATCCTTGAGAATGCGAACCTCGCGCGAACTTTCCGTGCCGTCGCCATAGGACGACGTCTCCAGAAAGTCGACCTCGACCGGCAGATCAAGCTCGCGCACGAGATCGGCGATAAACACGAACGAACCCCTGAGCAGCCCGATCACCACAAGCTTGTCGGTGCCGCGAAAAGTTTCAGTGATTTCCTTTGCCAACTCCTCGACCCTTGCGGCGATCGTTTTTGCCGAAATCAACCTGTCGATCACATAATTTGAATGATCCATCCTGCCCCCTTGCACATGGCGCGCGAATGCTGAATGACGCGCGTGACCCCACGCTTGTTATACCGGCGAAAGATCGAAAGGCCACAGCACAGATGCCGACGCATGCGGAAAAAAGGACGATGCCCCAGAGCGCGGAGCAGATGTACGATCTCGTCGCGGACATCGCAGCCTATCCCGAGTTCCTGCCGTGGTGCGCGGGCGCGCGTATCCGCAGCCGCAAATCCGTCGGGCAGACCGAAATCGTCAATGCCGACCTTGTCATCTCGTTCAAGCTGTTCCGCGAAAAATTCGGTTCGCGCGTGACGCTTGATCGGGATGCGCGGAAAATCGACGTTGAATATCTTGACGGTCCGTTTCGTTACCTCAACAACCACTGGCATTTCTCGCCCCTGGAGGGGGGAGGGTGCGAGGTGGAGTTTTTCGTGGACTTCGAGTTCAAATCCGTCGTCCTGCAAACCGTCATCGGGGTCGTTTTCAACGAGGCCATGCAGCGGATCGTGCGGGCCTTTGAAGCGCGCGCGCGGGTGCTTTACCCCAACGGTCCGACGGATTGACCCTCCCAATTGCGTGTGCGCAGGGCCGGTTAACAGGCGCTGAAAGCGCCCCGGCCCAGCGCCTGCCCGTCCCGATGGGCTGGCGCTTTTGCCGACGTCGCGAATCCCACCCCGTTCGTTCTGACGTTGCCGGGATAAACTGCCCCGAACTGGCGTTGCGGGCGCCACCCCACGGGCAGGCGCAGGGCCGTGCGGGGATGGATTAACCGGGGCAAACCTCAACGCCCCCTCAGACAAACTCCGGTCTTTCTCAGCCACGCAAAAGTGTCGGCAAGAATGGCCGTTGACGTTACCCCGAAGCAGACCGCCAGGTGCG
>CAYXNM010000051.1:0-8880 GCA_964466385.1 uncultured Rhodobacter sp.
CGGGCAGGCGCTGGGCCGGGGCGCTTGCAGCGCCTGTTAACCGGCCCGGGGCAAACCTCAACGCTCTCTTCAGGCCAGACGCGGCCCTTGCCCACACGCAATTCAGTGGGTCAATCAGTCGCGCCCTTGGTATGATTCCTCTGATCACTGCGAAAAACCATAGGAAACGGGGCCTGACTTTTGTTATAGAGATGCGGCGGACTTTGCGCTTTGACGAAAGGAAATCGGGAATGAAACGCCTTCGCATCATGTCAACGGCCCTGTTGGTTGTCGGGTCTTTGACCACGGGTTCGGCGCTTTTCGCGCAGGAGCTTCTGTCAGCCAAAGCGGCCTACAAACAGTTGTATTCAACGGCAAAAAAGCCGACCGAGGTTCGCATTCTGCGCGAAGATCTGATCCCCGCCAGTCTGGTCCCCGCCATCAGGGCGGCCGCAGCGGTCCAGAAATACTATGAAGCGTTCGCTCTTAGCCCGAGCGAGGGCATTCAGGCGGGCTCGGCCTTTCAGGCGATCAACTACCACTCCGCCGCGACAGCCAATGCCGCCGCGCTGGCCGGGTGCAACGCCAAGAAAAAGAAGGCGTCAGAAGACTGCGTCGTCGTCGCGGAATTCCTGCCCAAGGGATACAAGGGCGCACGTGAATTCAGCCTCAGCTATGTCGCCAGCGTCGAGTTTGCCAAGAAATACCGCCGGAAAGCCAAGCATCGGGCGTTCGCGGTCTCGGTTGCCTCGGGCAATTGGGGTCACGCCATCGGTGCAGGTTCGCAAGCCGAGGCAGAAGCGGCCGCTGTCGCGGACTGCACACAGAAATCAGGCGGGGCAGGGGCCGCGGACTGCGCCGTGGTCAGCGTGGATTAAGCCACGGCTTCGACCGCCCCGCGCCAGACCCAGCCCCCGCCCAGAACGCGGCTGGTGCCCTGTTCATAAAAGACGCAGGCCTGACCGGGTGCGATACCTTCCTCGGCGTCACGCAGTTCGACACTGGCGGTCGTGGCGGAATGGGGCCGGATGATCGCGGGTCTTGGCGGCTGGGTCGAGCGGACCTTGACCCCGGCGGCGATCGCGGTTTCGTGGGCAAAGGGTCGATCCCCCAGCCAGTTTATCTCGCGGACGGGGACCACACGGGTTGCCAGCGCCGATTTCGGGCCGACGATAACGCGGCGCATTTCGGTATCCAGCCGAACCACATAAAGCGGATCGCCCCCGCCGATCCCAAGGCCGCGCCTTTGGCCGATCGTGTAATGGATCACACCCTTGTGGCGCCCCAGAACCTGTCCCGACATATGGACGATATCCCCCGCTTCAGCCGCGCCGGGCCGGAGCTTTTCGATCACTGCCGCATAATTCCCCTGCGGCACAAAGCAGATGTCCTGACTGTCCGGCTTGTCGGCGACGGAAAGGCCGAACTGGCGCGCCAATGCCCGTGTCTCGGCCTTCGAGGCCAGCCCGCCCAGGGGAAACCGCAGGTATTCAAGCTGATCTTTCGTCGTTGAGAACAGAAAATAGGACTGATCACGGGTCGGGTCTGCTGCCTGGTGAAGCTCGGCCCCGTTCGGACCGGTCTTGCGCCTGATGTAATGACCCGTCGCCATGCAGTCGGCCTCCAGATCCCTGGCCGTTTCCAGCAAATCGCGGAATTTCACGCGCTCATTGCAGCGGATGCACGGAACCGGCGTTGCCCCCGCCAGATAGCTGTCGGCGAATTCGTCGATAACGGAGGCACGGAAACGGTTTTCGTAATCCAGAACGTAATGGGGAAAGCCCGCCTGTTCGGCGATGCGACGGGCGTCGTGAATATCCCGTCCCGCGCAACACGCCCCCTTTTTGGCCAGGGCGGCGCCGTGGTCGTAAAGTTGCAGCGTGACGCCGACGACGTCATAGCCTTCGGACGCCAGTTTTGCCGCCACGACCGAGCTGTCGACCCCCCCGGACATGGCCACGACAACGCGCGTTTCCGCGGGGGACTTATCAAACCCGAGCGAATTTCGCGCCTGTTTTTGCGTGTTTGTGCCCACGGTCGGTGCGCTCCTGAAGTTTCAGGCGCAATATAGGAAAATCTTACACACTCGCAAGACCTGCTCTTATGGGATTTTTAAGAACCGGACCTCAGTCTTGCGTCTGAAAGGAGCGGGGCATGTACGTCAAAAAGGGAAAAGGCCCGGTGTTTGTGACGCTTGCCAATGGCAGCGTCATGTCACGCGCCGACCTGCCAGCGGCGGCCACGCGCCGATGGGTCGCCAGCCGCAAGGCTCTGGTCGTGCGTGCCGTTGAATATGGTCTGATTTCTTCAAAAGAAGCGTGCGAGCGGTATGATTTGAGTGTTGAAGAACTTGAAAGCTGGGTCACGGCGATGCGCGACCACGGCGAGACCGCCCTGCGGGCGACAAAGATTCAAAGCTATAGACAACCTTGAGTTGTGTCGTTAGGTTCAAAAAACATGGTAACCGTCGATTAACTATTCTGAGCCAAAGTCACGCTGTCCCTATATGCCATTCGGAGAATTGATAATGCGCATTCTGCTCGTGGAAGACGATCCCACAACGTCCAAGAGCATCGAACTGATGCTGGAAAATGCGAACCTCAACGTCTATGCGACGGATCTCGGCGAAGAGGGCATCGATCTGGCCAAACTTTATGACTATGACCTGATCCTACTGGATCTGAACCTGCCGGACATGAACGGGCATGATGTCTTGCGCCAGTTGCGCCGCTCGCGCGTGGAAACGCCGATTCTCATCCTTTCGGGCAATGACGATGCGGACAACAAGATACGCGGTTTTGGGTTTGGCGCTGACGACTATCTGACCAAGCCCTTTCATCGTGAAGAACTGGTTGCGCGCATTCACGCGATCATCCGCCGTTCCAAGGGCCACGCGCAGTCAATTATCCAGACCGGCCGTTTTGTCGTCAATCTCGACGCGAAAACAGTGGATGTCGATGGTGTGCCGGTTCACCTGACCGGCAAGGAATACCAGATGCTGGAACTGTTGTCGTTGCGAAAAGGCACGACGCTGACCAAGGAAATGTTCCTGAACCATCTTTATGGCGGCATGGACGAACCGGAACTGAAGATCATCGATGTCTTTATCTGCAAGCTGCGCAAGAAACTTTCCGCCGCGACGGATGGCGACAATTACATCGAAACCGTCTGGGGGCGGGGGTATGTCCTGCGCGATCCTGAGCGAACGCTTACCGCCGAACCGCTGGCCGTTGGCGCCTGAAAGGTTGCTCGGTCAGGTTTTTCGCTGAAAGCGTCGGCGGGGCGCCGGTGTTAAACGCCCGGAAAACCAATACACGCTGCGCAAGGAAATGAATGAATAATCTGGACCTCTGGCGCGCTGAGAATTAACACTTTTCAGCGAGCGACGAGGAAGCCGGAATATGAGCGCCGAAAAAGACCCCGAAGATATGTCCGACGCTGAGGCGGCCAGCGAACTTGAACGGCTTGCCGCGTGGATCAGCGTGGCCAACACGGCCTATCATGGGCAGGACGCCCCGGACTTCAGCGATGCCAGATACGACCACCTGAAAGAACGCAACCGCCGTATCGAGGCGCGCTTTCCACATCTCAAACGCAAAGACAGCCCCAGCGAAAAGATCGGGGCGCCGGGTTCGGCCGGGTTTTCCAAGGTGCGCCATTCCGAAAGAATGATGTCGCTGGCCAACGCGTTTGGGCCCGGGGACGTCATTGGTTTTCTGAATGGTATCCGCAAATACCTGGCCCTGGCTGACACCGCCACGTTGACCCTGACCGCCGAACCGAAGATCGACGGATTGTCCCTGTCCTTGCGGTACGAAAAGGGAAACCTGGTCGGGGCCGCGACTCGCGGCGACGGCACAACCGGTGAAAACGTGACGCAAAACGCGCTGGTCATTGCCGATATTCCCAAAACCCTGACCCGGATCGCCCCGGCCGTTCTGGAAGTCCGCGGCGAGGTTTATATGGGCCATGCCGATTTTGAAACGCTCAACCGGCGAAACAGGGAAATGGGCGAAAAGGAATTTGCCAACCCCCGCAACGCAGCTGCCGGATCACTGCGCCAGCTTGACAGTGAAATCACGAAATCCCGCCCTCTTAAGTTTTTTGCCTACGCGTGGGGCGAACTGTCCGAGCCTTTGGCCAAGACGCAAAGCGGTGCAATAAAGCGGCTTGCGGGCATGGGGTTTCAGACAAATCCGTTGTTTGCAACCTGCGCTTCGCTTGAGGAATTGCTGAGCCATTATGAAACGATCGAAAACCAACGCGCGACCCTTGGGTATGATATTGACGGGGTCGTTTACAAAGTCGACGATCTGGCGCTTCAAAGACGCCTCGGTTTTCGTTCGACAACCCCAAGATGGGCCATCGCGCACAAGTTTCCCGCCGAAACCGCCCACACATTCCTTGATGACATCGAAATTCAGGTCGGGCGCACGGGCGCATTGTCACCGGTCGCGCGACTGCGCCCCGTAACGGTTGGCGGCGTCGTGGTGTCAAATGCGACGCTTCATAACGAGGATTACATCGCCGGGCGGGATTCGCGCGGCGCGCTCATTCGCGAAGGGCGCGACATTCGCATCGGCGACTGGGTCGAGGTTTACCGCGCAGGGGACGTCATCCCCAAGATCCGCGATATCGATATGACCCGGCGCAAGACGTCCTGCCAACCGTTTGTTTTTCCAGGCATTTGCCCGGAATGCGGGTCCCCGGCCCTGCGAGAAGAAGGCGATTCCGTGCGCCGCTGCACCGGTGGTCTGATCTGCCCGGCCCAAAGCGTGGAAAAGCTCAAACACTTCGTCAGTCGCGCGGCTTTTGACATTGAAGGCCTTGGCAAAAAGCAGATCGAGGCCTTTTTTCACGACCCATCCCTGCCCATTCGTGAACCGGCTGACATATTCACGCTTGCCAGGCGCGATCGCGACAATCCTGAAAAGCTGGCGGCGCGCGATGGTTGGGGCGAAACATCCGCCGCCAAACTGTTCGCAGCCATCAGGGAAAAAGAGCATATTTCGCTCAACCGCCTGATCTTTGCACTTGGCATCCGCCACGTGGGCGAGAACACGGCCCGTTTGCTGGCGCAGCATTATGCCTCTTGGGAAAAATTTGAAGAAGCAATGGGCGAGGTTCAAACCGGCGAAGGGCCCGCATGGGAAGACCTGTTATCGATCAACGGCGTTGGCGGCGTGATGGCGACGGCCCTTGCCGCCACGTTTCGGCACATGTCAAGCCGTCCCGCAATCGACCGCCTTGTTGCGCATTTGACAGTGGACCCAGCTGCCCCGGCCCCACGCAACCAATCATCGGTTGCAGGAAGAACTGTCGTTTTTACGGGAACACTCGAAAAGACAACCCGCGCCGAAGCCAAGGCAACAGCAGAAGGCCTGGGCGCAAAAGTTGCGGGTTCAGTCTCTGCCAGAACCGACTTCGTCGTGGCGGGACCCGGGGCCGGTTCCAAAAAAACCAAGGCCGAGGCCCTGGGTGTCAAGGTGCTGAGCGAAGCCGAGTGGCTGGCCATGATCAGGACCGAAACATGAAACGAGAAAAATGAGCAACCGCCCGGAAATCCTGTTTCCGATTTTTAGCGAGATCACCGGTCTGACCGGGGTCGGTCCGGGGCTGGCGCGAAAATTTGGCGCCATGAACATCGCGCGTCCGCGGGATTTGCTGTTCACGCTGCCTCAAGGCGCAATAACACGGACCATTCGCCATTCGGTCCGCGGGGCAACCCCGCCCGAAGTCGTAACGGTTGAGGTCCAGATCACCCAGCACCAGCCGAACCGGCAAAAAGGCCGACCCTACCGCATTCTGGTCGAAGATGCGCAAACCAGTTTTCAGCTCGTTTTTTTTCACGCACGGGCCGACTGGCTGCGAAAGACCCTGCCCACGGGGCAGCGGCGTCTGGTTTCCGGCAAGGTCGAGGTATTTGACGGCGTCGCGCAAATGGTCCACCCCGACTACGTCCTGCGCCCCGAAGACGGCGAACAAATCCCGGTTTTTGAACCGGTCTACCCGCTGACGACCGGTCTCGGGCAAAAGGCCATGACACGCGCAGTCCACGCGGCAATTGAAAAATGCCGCCCTCTGGCTGAATGGATCGAACCGGGGTTGAAGGCAGAAAAAGGCTGGCCTGACTGGGCCGCCGCGGTCCGTCAGGCCCACGAACCATGCAACCACAAGGATTTGTCGCCCTTCGCGGCACCGCGCGAACGGTTGGCCTATGACGAATTGCTGGCGCATCAACTGACGCTGGCGCTCGCGCGGGCGAAATCGCACCGGGCGCGCGGCGTTCAAAGCAAGGCCACGGGCCTGCACCAAGACCCGGTCCTGGAGGCACTGCCTTACAAGATTACCAGCGCGCAAGAACGTGTGATTGCCGAAATTGCCGCGGATTTGGCATCGAACCACCGCATGAACCGCCTTTTGCAGGGCGATGTCGGCTCTGGAAAAACGATCGTCGCCATGATGGCCTTGTTGATCGCGGTTGAGGCTGGCGGGCAGGGTGTTTTGATGGCGCCGACCGAAATCCTTGTCCGGCAGCATCTTTACAGCCTGCGACCGTTGGCAATGCGCGCCGGTGTTAACCTTGATATTCTGACCGGTCGCGACGCGGGCAGGGACAGGGGCAAAAAACTCAAGGCACTGGCGTGTGGGGATATCCAGATATTACTGGGAACGCATGCGGTCTTTCAGGAAGACGTCCGGTTCAGGGATTTGCGCGTGGCGGTGATCGATGAACAGCACCGGTTCGGGGTGCGCCAAAGGATGAGCCTCGGTGCGAAAGGCGGTGCGGTTGACGTTCTGGTCATGACGGCAACACCCATCCCGCGATCCCTTGCGCTGGCGCAGTATGGAGATATGGATATTTCCGTTCTCGACGAGAAACCGGTTGGACGGAAACCGGTTCAGACCGTCGTTTTGCCGACAAGCCGGCGGGACGAGGTGATTGGGCGACTCAAACGGGCCATTGCCGCGGGCCAGCAGGCCTATTGGGTTTGTCCTTTGGTTCACGAAAGCGAAGCTGTTGACTGGACAGCGGCCGCTGAACGGCATCGGGTGTTGGCGTCAGTTCTGGGTGCGGATGCCGTGGGGTTGGTTCACGGCCAGATGCCCGCGATCGAAAAAGATGCGGCGATGGCGGCGTTTGTCGCCGGAAAGACCAGCGTACTCGTTGCCACGACGGTGATCGAAGTCGGTGTCGATGTGCCCAACGCCTCGATCATGGTGATCGAACAGGCCGAAAAGTTCGGACTGGCGCAGTTGCATCAACTCCGCGGGCGGGTCGGGCGCGGATCCGCGCCATCGTCGTGCCTCCTGATTTATTCGCCCCCCCTTGGCAAAGCGGGGGATCAGCGGTTGCGCGCGATGCGCAACTCTGGCGATGGATTTGTCCTGGCCGAAGAAGACCTGCGTCTGCGCGGGGCCGGGGACATGCTGGGCGTGCAGCAATCCGGGCTTCCGAAATTCCGGATCGCAGACCTGGAAACGCAGACCGACCAGATGAAAACCGCCCAACAGGACGCCAGAATGTTGCTGAATACCGATCCCGATCTCAAGTCGGAACGAGGAGAAGCCGCACGCGTCTTGCTTTACCTGATGGATCAGGATGAATCTATTCGTTTAATGACAGTCGGTTAGACAGCAATATTGATGTTGTTTCCGTAAAAGTTCACAAATGTTCCTAAAAAGTTCTTTACAAGTTCCACGAAAATATGGAACAAACAGGAAACAAAAGAACAAACTGGCAGGCTGATCCAATGATTTCACAGGTTTTGAACATCATCCACCGTTCCCCCACCGACGTCATTCACGACATGATCGGGGTTGGCGCGCTTGTCGTGGTCATTCTGGTGGGGTTAAGTCTGCCGGGTATGGCCTGAATTCGCCTGCGGCCTGTTTCCTTCTGAAAACACGTGCGTCTCTGTCCCCCTTTTGACACGCACGCGCACCCGGTCATTGCCTTGCCGGGATGCGACGATCATCTGTGATCACAGAATGAAACCAAAGGACGCACACCTTTGACGCCGCGCAACCGTTTGGTTGTTGCGGCGTTTTTTTCAGGCGCAGTGTGAATTCGTGGCCATTTCCAACGCCTCGGCAGTTGCTTCGGCGCATAATAGTATTGAAGCGTGGCGGTTTCTGAATTCCGCGGCCGGCAACAAAACCTCAAGTTCGGAAAATGGCGCCGAGGGGACAGGGCCGCCCGATCTCAGCATCGCACGCAATTCGTCACGCAGCTTGCAAATGTCGCCAATTGTGCATCCAACGACGTTTGCGCCGATGACCGAGGCCGCCGATTGGCCGAGCGCGCAGGCTTTGACATCCTGACCAAACGCGGTGACCACGCCATTTTGTTGCTTGATATCAACTGTCACGGTGGAACCGCACAGCGGAGAGCGTTTTTTCGCGGATCCGTCCGGGTCACCGAGGCGTTCGGTGTTGGGAATGCTGGCCGCAAGGGCCAGGATCCGGCCCGAGTAGAGATTTATCAGATCCTGATGCGCGTTCATTTGACCTTCGACCTTCCAAAGCCATGTCTCAGCGTTTACATATGCCGCCAGTTCAGAAATGAAAAGGACCGTACCCAATGTCAACCGAATTTGATCCCTCGACGGTGGCATTCAATGAACAGGGCCTCGTCCCGGCCATCGCGCAGGATCACCGAACGGGGCAGGTTCTGATGATGGCCTGGATGAATGAAAGCGCACTTGGCGAAACGCTTCGTTCAGGAAAGGTGACCTACTGGTCGCGATCACGCGGGGAGTTGTGGGAAAAAGGTTTGACGAGCGGGCATGGTCAAAAGCTGGTTTCGATGCGAATTGATTGCGATCGCGATTGCGTGTTAATGTCGGTGGCGCAGACCGGTCCGGCGTGCCATACCAACCGGGAAAGTTGTTTTTATAC
>CAYXNM010000051.1:8980-17467 GCA_964466385.1 uncultured Rhodobacter sp.
CGGTGGCGCAGACCGGTCCGGCGTGCCATACCAACCGGGAAAGTTGTTTTTATACCGAAATAACAGACGGATACGAAGTGATCCTTATGTCGCCCTCAACCTAAGACGCGTCGCCTTCGATCCGAACCGGGGTGAGGGGTCGATGGGCGCCATTCGCAAACCATTACAGTCCGAGCATTTTCAGGATGTCCGAGGGATGCGCCCCTTCGGCGCGCAGGGCTCTCAGCGATCGTGCGTCGTCACGTTTGGCAAGGCGTTTGCCGTTTTCGTCCCGGATCAGGCGGTGGTGGTGGTAAAAAGGCGTGGCAAGACCCAGGATCGATTGAAGCAGGACGTGAATTTGCGTGGTCGCGAACATGTCTTCGCCACGCGTGACGTGGGTGATGCCCTGTGCCGCGTCATCCGTGACCACCGCAAGGTGATAGGATGTCCGGATATCCCTGCGGGCAAGCACCACATCGCCGCACTCCGCGATCAGACGTTCCGGATCAAGCTGATGCCAGACCGGCCGGCCCGATCCCGTTTCCCAAAACCCCGGTACCGTCGCGGCCTCTTTGCCAAAAACCACGTCAACCGCGCGTTCCATGCAGAGCCGCACCGCGTCGGTCGCATTCCGCTGCTCCACGGGCCTTTGGCGGCAGGTTCCGGGATAGACCGGGCCGTCGGTCCCGGCGTTCTCCTGCGGGGCGCTCAAGGCGGTTTCGATATCTTTCCGGCTGCAACGGCAGGGAAAACACAGGCTCTTGGTGGTCAACACGGCTAGGGAGTCCTCGTAGGCGGGCATTCTCCTGGATTGGTGCAGAACCGGCCTTGGCCAGCGGATCCCCAACCACCGCAGATCTTCGAGTATAGCGGTTTCAAAGGCCGGTCTGCCACGAAAATGGTCGATATCCTCGATCCGCAGCAGAAACTCGCCTTTGGCATCCTTGGTTTGCTGCCAGGCCGTGAGCGCCGAAAAAGCGTGACCCAAATGCAGATACCCACTCGGAGACGGGGCGAAACGTTGTCGCATTCAGGATTTCTGCAATACGTAAACGACGCTATTCAGGCCAATTCCCGGCAAGTGCGGGCCGAGTTCGCGAAACATCAAGGCGGCCGATCCGCAATCGATGTGCTCCATGATGCGCTGCTCGTAGCCCGGCTCGCCAAGAGTGTGGTCATCGAGCGAGAAAACAAACAGGCCGCCTGCGGGCAGTTTTTCCAAAACCTGATCGATCATTTCAGGTGGCGCGTGGCTGATCGCCAGAACGCCGACGGCGGTCATAATGGCATACGCGCCCTTTTCAAAGGGAAAGGGATTGTCCGGATCGACCTGCCACATGTTCTTGTAAAGCCCTTCGCGGGATTTCGCTTTCACGAGCATCTCAGCGCTGAGATCGCTTCCGTCGATGTGGCTGAACCCTGCGGTTTTGAGGGCGAGGCCCGACAGGCCGGTTCCGCACCCCACATCCAGCACCGGCAGATCGCGATCTGTGGCAAATGTCGCCAAGGCCGTTGCGCAGCGCATTGGTGTCACATAGCCGTTTTGGGAAATCTCCGCCTCATATGTTTGCGCCCATTTTCCGTAAAACGTTTTGGTTTCTTCCGTGGTTTCAACCAGATAGGCATTCTGGAGAAACCCGTTGTCTTCGGTCATGAACATGCTCCGGCGTGTGAACCCCGCTTCATTAGCAACCCGTGACGTTTACGTCCAGCGCTAGCGCTGATCGTCAATCCAGTTCCGCCACGCGTCTTTTGCGCGTGACGTGTAGGCGGCATAGCGTTCCGCGCGGGCGCGGCGGCCCGGTCTGGCATCGGCAATGGGTGGGAAGAGCCCGAAATTGACGTTCATGGGTTGAAAGCTCCTGGCATCCGCACCGCCTGAAATATGGTGCAGCAATGCGCCCGTCGCGGTGATTTGAGGCGGCGGGGGCAGGGTCTGGCCGGATGCTTCGCGCGCCAGCATCCGACCCGCAAGCAACCCCATGGCCGCACTTTCCACGTAACCTTCCACGCCTGTGACCTGCCCGGCAAACCGGATGTGCGGGTGCGGCCTGAAACGCATCTGTTCATCCAGCAGTTCGGGCGAGTTGATGAACATGTTGCGATGAATGCCGCCAAGACGCGCGAAGCTGGCGTGTTCAAGGGCTGGAATGGTCCGGAAAACATCGACCTGCGCGCCGTGTTTCATCTTCGTCTGAAATCCCACGATGTTGAAGAGCGTTCCAAGCGCATTGTCGCGCCGAAGCTGAACGATCGCATAGGGTTTGACGTTCGGCGCGTGCGGATTGGTTAGGCCAACGGGTTTCATCGGGCCAAAGCGAAGTGTTTCCCGACCGCGTTCGGCCATGACTTCGATCGGCAGGCAACCCTCGAAATAGGGGGTTTTCGTTTCGCCTTCGTGGAATGTGGTCTTGTCGGCCACCAGCAGCGCATCGATGAACGCTTCGTATTGTTCGCGGTTCATCGGGCAGTTGAGGTAGGCGGTCTTTTCCGCGGTGGTCTCGCCCTTGTCGTAGCGCGATTGAAACCAGGCTTTCGTCATGTCGATGCTGTCGGCATAGACGATCGGCGCGATTGCATCAAAAAACGCCAGCCGCTCGAACCCGCTGGCGCGTCGGATGGCGTTGCCCAGGTTTTCCGACGTGAGCGGGCCGGTTGCGATCAGGACCGGGCCCATGTCGCGAGGCGGCAGATCGGTCATTTCCTCGCCGGACAGGGTCACAAGATCGTTGCCAAGCAGTTTTTCGGTCACGCTCTTTGAGAACCGGTCGCGGTCCACGGCCAGCGCGCCCCCCGCGGGCAGGGCATGTTTGTCGGCCATTTCCATGATCAGGCTGTTGGCAGCACGCATTTCCCAGTGCAACAGACCAACGGCGTTTGCCTGGTCATCATCCGAACGGAAGGAATTGGAACACACCATTTCCGCCAGATCCGCGGTTTGATGGGCGAAAGTGCCGACTTTGGGGCGCATTTCGTGGATGACAACAGGGTGGCCGGCCGAAACGATTTGCCAGGCGGCCTCGGCGCCGGCCATGCCGCCACCGATGATGTGGATGGGTTGGGTCATCCGCGCGAAATAGGACACTTGGCGTCAGAAGAAAAGGCCCACGGGGTTCGCGGGCCCTTTTCGCGTTGACGTCTTTTGGCTCATGCTTGTGGATCAGGCGCCGGTTCCGGTTCAACTTCGTCGTATTCGTCCAATTCTTCAGCCGCGTCCTGATGCTGCAGGAACAAGTTGTCGAGCGCATAGCGTCCGCGACCGTGGGAAAACAACATCAGGAGCCCGCCGATCATTGCCAGATCGCGCCAGAACGCCCCGATTGCGTGGGCGTCACCGGGCTGGTAATTCAGAATGAAGCTCGACCAGAAAAGATAAAGCGCCAGCAGCGCGGCTGCCGTGCGCGTCTGGAACCCGACCATGATCGCGAGCGCTGCCATCAGTTCGAACCCTGCATTGGGCCAGGTCAGATAATCCGGAACGTTGCTGACGGCAAGAAACTGTTCCATGCTGGTCGGATCGATGATCAGGCCAATCGCCTTGGCCATGAAATAGGAGGATATCAGAACGCGCGCCGTTGCATGGGCGAATTCCTGCATCCTTTCTTGTTTGAGCATTCCCTGCATGAACGAGGTCCCTCCCGGATCACAGTTTTTCGGGACACCTGCCTGTCAGCCCCGGTTTCATTCGGGCCACTATTGTTTCGAATTTGGGCGGAATTAGGGTGAGATTGGGATAATGCAGGCGCGCAATTGCAGCGAAACTATGTGGTCCTTCGCCCTTTTGCGCCACCCGAATTCCGGCGCGGCCGGGTGAGGGTCGTCTCACCCGGCTGCGCATTCATTTTGCGAGACTGTCCAGCGAAAGCTTCCCCGGTCCTTGCGCGAAAAGAATGAAGAATCCACCGGCAATACCCAGAGTTTGCAGGAAATCCATGATTTCCGCGCGGCTGCCGATTGAAAGGTTCAACAAGATTGCGCTGCTGAGATAAAGGCACGCCAGGGCAATCGCTGCATTTCTGGTCTGATACCCGACAAGAATCATGAACCCGCCCAATATTTCGGCGGCAATCAGTGCGTAGGCCGCGATATGGACATAAGGGCCCGCACCCGGAATGCCGATGCTGCCCAGAGCAGAGGCATAACCCAGTGGATCCTGTAGTTTGATCATGCCGTCCATGATAAATATCAGGGACAGCAATATCCGCCCACCCGCGTGGGCGTAGTTTTGCATGAAATTCATAACACTCCTCATTCATTGCCTGTCCCGTTGAGGGACGCTCGCCACGCAGAAGAGCCCGCGCGGTCAGGTAATGGAATCAGAAGATTGTTAACAAGCCACCCAAGATTGTCGCTTGTTTAGAAACAATTTGCGGGAATTGCCTGCTATTCCTCGTCAGGTTCGCCCTGCTCGGCGATCCATGCAACGGACACGACATTCTCACCGCTGGACGTGTCAAAGACCTTAACACCCGAGGATGTGCGCCCCTGTCGGGATATCCCCGCAACCGGGCACCGGATCGACTGCCCGGTCGAGGTGGCCAGCATGATCTGGTCGTCGTCCTCCACCGTGAAGGAGGCAACGATCGTGTCCCCGCGGCGTCCCAGATTGGCGGCCGAGATGCCCTGGCCTCCGCGCCCGGCGACCCTGTATTCATGGGCCGAGGACCGCTTGCCAAAGCCGCCCGAGGTGATCGTCAGGATCCACTGCTCGGAGGCGCCAAGTTCCGCGTAACGGTCCTGGCCAAGCGCGATATCGTTCTGGACGTCGTCCATTTCGCCGGCTTCGTCGCCCGTAATGGCGCGGCGCATCTTGAAATAGGCCGCGCGTTCATCCGGGCTTGCGTCCACATGGAGGATCACCGCCATGGCAACCACATGGTCACCCTTGGCCAGTTTGATCCCGCGAACGCCCGTTGAATCGCGACCCTTGAAGACGCGTACATCGGTGACCGGAAAACGAATGACCTTGCCAAGTGCGGTGGTCAGCAGAAAATCATCCTTTTCGTTGCAGATGCGGGCATTCACAAGGCTGACGCCTTCGGGCAGTTTCATCGCGATCTTGCCGTTGCGCATGACATTGGTGAAATCGCTGAGCGCATTGCGACGCACGCCGCCCGTCGAGGTGGCAAACACGATCTGAAGATCCTGCCAGTTTTCCTCGGGGGCGTCGACCGGCATGATCGCGGCGATCGAAACGCCCTGGGGGATCGGCAGAATGTTGATGATCGCCTTGCCGCGCGCATTGCGCCCCCCCGGCGGCAGACGCCAGGTCTTGAGCTTGTAAACAATTCCGTCGGTCGTGAAGAACAGCAGGGGCGTGTGGGTGTTGGCGACAAAGAGGTTTGTTACGAAATCCTCGTCCTTCGTGTTCATCCCCATCAGGCCCTTGCCGCCGCGTTTCTGCTCGCGGAATTCGTCCAGGCCCGTGCGTTTGATGTACCCCGAATTGGTGACCGTCACGACCATGTCTTCGCGTTCGATCAGGTCTTCGTCTTCCATGTCGCCCACATGCTCGACGATTTCCGAGCGCCGCGGGACGGCGAACAGGTCACGCACTTCGCGCAATTCGTCACTGATGATCGACATGATACGCCCGCGCGATCGCAGGATGGCCAGATAGTCCTTGATCTTACCCGCCAGATCCTGAAGTTCGTCCGTCACCTCGCGAACGCCCATGGCCGTCAGACGTTGCAGACGCAACTCCAGAATGGCGCGGGCCTGGGTTTCTGAAAGGTTATAACTGCCGTCCTCGTTGACGCGGTGGCTGGGATCGTCGATCAGGCCGATGTAATCCGCGATGTCCCCGGCAGGCCAGCGACGGGTCATCAGGCGTGAACGCGCTTCGGCCGGGTCGGCTGACGAACGGATCGTCGCCACGATTTCATCCACGTTGGAAACGGCAACCGCCAGCCCGCACAGAATATGGCTGCGTTCCCGCGCGCGCCTGAGATCATAGGCGGTGCGCCGGGCCACGACCTCCTCGCGGAACGTGATGAAGGCGGCAAGGAAGGCCCTGAGATCAAGCTGCTCGGGCCGCCCGCCGTTCAGGGCCAGCATGTTGCAGCCAAACGACGTCTGCATGGGCGTAAAACGGAAAAGCTGGTTCAGCACGACTTCCGGCGTTGCGTCGCGTTTCAGCTCGACAACGACGCGCACACCGGTGCGATCGCTTTCGTCCTGCACATGGGCGATGCCTTCGATACGTTTCTCGCGCGCAATCTCGGCGATTTTTTCGATCATCGCGGCCTTGTTGACCTGATAGGGGATCTCGTCAACGATGATGGCGAAACGGTCCTTGCGGATTTCCTCGATCCGCGTCTTGGCGCGGATGATGACCGAACCGCGCCCCTCGGTATAGGCTTTGCGTGCCCCGGTGCGCCCCAGGATGATGCCCCCGGTCGGGAAATCGGGTGCGGGCACATGTTCCATCAGATCGACCGCGCCAAGATCCGGGTTTTCGATCAGGGCCAGCGTGGCGTCGATGACCTCGCCCAGGTTATGTGGCGGAATGTTGGTGGCCATCCCGACCGCAATCCCGCCCGCGCCATTGACCAGCATGTTGGGAAAACGCGCGGGCAGAACCGTCGGCTCGCGGTCCTTGCCGTCGTAATTGTCCTGAAAATCGACCGTGTCCTTGTCAATATCGGCCAGCAGCGAATTTGCGGATTTTGCCATCCGGACTTCGGTATAGCGAAATGCCGCCGCCTTATCCCCATCCATCGAACCGAAATTGCCCTGACCGTCCAGGAGCGGCAGCGACATCGAGAAATCCTGCGTCATGCGTACCAGCGCGTCGTAAATGGCGCTGTCACCGTGCGGGTGGTATTTGCCCATGGCATCCGCGACCGGGCGCGAGGATTTGCGATAGGACTTGTCGAACGTATTCCCGACCTCGTTCATGGCATAAAGGATGCGCCGGTGAACGGGCTTGAGGCCATCGCGCAGATCAGGGATGGCGCGGCTGACGATCACACTCATCGCGTAGTCGAGATAGGAGGTTTTCATCTCCTCTTCGATCGCAACCGAAGGATTGCCGGCCACAGGCGCGCGCGGCTGGGAAGTGTCGTTATTTTCTGGTTCGTCGTTCACGTGTTTGCCCGCTGTCGCCCATCATCTGCATATTGCGTTCCTTCTTAGCAGGGGCACAAGATATTTGCAAACTTCCCGGCCCGAATCCGGTCGAAACGCCAGAGAATAACATTAGTGATTTCAAGCGCTTAGGCAATGAATGGGAATTCATGTCAATCGCTGCGTTTTCTTTGCGGACTCCGGCGCGCCGTGGGCCGTGAATTGGGCCATTTGCGCGCGCCGCCTCAGGCGAAAGAGGGGTTAAGAAAGATGGAAGACGGGGCGCACGATTTGGCCACAATTCCATGCTACCTTACCCTCGCAGGAGGGGATCAGCCATGCAGAAAACCGATCTGGAATGGATGCTTGAAGGCTATGGCATGACCACGGCAGAGATGTATTACCGCCTGCCGGATTACCGCAGTGTTCTTCAGACATTCGTGTGGCAACACCTTGATCTTGCGCCGGATTTTCCACGGTTGTTCGAATTCATCGAATTCTGGCACGAAAAGATCGAAGGTCCGTTGCATTCGGTGCGTTTCGTGCACAGAAAACGTCTCGGACCCGGTCGCTGGCGCAACATCGTCAAGGAATTGCGCCTCTGACCGGGGCGATCAGTGCAACTGGTCGGCAGCCTTGCGCGAAACTTCCGCGATGTCGGAGCGCTGGAACCCAAGGTCGCGAAGTTCACGATCTGAACAATCCTGAAGCTCGCGGAATGTTCGGTTGTACGTCCGCGCCCAGACACGCGAAGCCTTGTAGGCGTCGCGCGCGTGCCGCAAGCGGTTCGCAAGTTCATGCTCAAAGCCGCTGATGTTTTGTACGAGTGTCATTTCTCTTGCCCTTCCGTCTGAAAAGCGGGCGATTTCGGCGCCCGTTTCACCTTATCCAGAATGAAAGATAATCCTGTCAGAGCAGATGACAACTGTCAGATCGGAAATGCCGCCATGCCATGCGCGCATAGCTTGACGGACGTTGAAACCCGAAGCGCCGCTACATCAAATCCATAACGCAGGGAACTGTTTCAGAACGGAATTTCATCGTCCAGCCCACCTGACGAGCCGGAGTCAAACCCTTGCGAGGAGCCACCGTCATAACCGCCGCCCTGGTCGCCGCCCGATCCGCCGTCCCCACGCCCGCCGAGCATGACCATCTTGCCGTCGAACCCTTGCAGGACCACTTCGGTCGAATAGCGGTCGGCACCTGACTGGTCCTGCCATTTACGCGTCTGAAGTTTGCCCTCGATATAAACGGTCGAGCCTTTGCGCAAATATTGCTCGGCAACACGCACAAGCCCTTCCTGAAAGATCGCGACCGAATGCCACTCCGTTTTCTCGCGATTCTCGCCGGAATTCTTGTCGCGCCAGCGTTCGGAGGTTGCAATGCGCAGGTTGCAGACCTTGCCGCCGTTCTGAAATGTGCGCACTTCCGGATCGC
>CAYXNM010000052.1:0-17446 GCA_964466385.1 uncultured Rhodobacter sp.
GCTTTACACGGGCTTTGGCTGCAAGAACATCCTGATTACCAACCCGCGCGACATGGGCCAGTTCATCGGTGCGTTCAAGAACGCGGGTTTCACCCGGATCAACGGCGTCAACACGCTTTACGCAGGCCTGATGCTGCAACCGGAATTTCCGGAAATCGACTTTTCCAGGCAGAAAATGGCGCTTGCAGGTGGGACAGCGACAATGAAAACGGTGTCCGACAAATGGCAGGAATTGACCGGGAAACCCATTCTTGAGGCTTATGGTCTGTCTGAAACCTCGCCCGTTCTGACCGTCAGCGACCCCTTATGGACCGAGTTTACCGGCACGATCGGCCATGCGGTCAAGGACACGGAAATCCGGCTGCTGGATGACAATGACAACGACGTTCCGGACGGCGAGCGGGGCGAATTGGTTTGCCGCGGTCCGCAGGTGACCCAGGGGTATTACAAACGCCCGGACGCCAATGCCGAAGCCTTTACTCCGGACGGGTTTTTCCGAACGGGCGACATCGCGATTCGTGATGAACAGGGACGTTACAGAATCGTTGATCGCAAGAAGGACATGGTGATCGTGTCCGGTTTCAACGTTTATCCCAACGACATCGAACAAACCGCAAGCAAATGTCCGGGCGTCCAGGAATGCGCCTGCATCGGCGTGCCCGACGAAAAGACCGGCGAGGCCGTCAAACTGTTCGTCGTGCGGTCAGAAGGATCGGACATTTCGGCAAAGGATGTCATCGCGTTCTGCCGCCGGGAACTGACCAACTACAAGGTTCCAAAACAGGTTGCCTTTATCAACGAGGTTCCGAAATCCGCCGTGGGCAAGATGCTGCGACGCGAACTGCGTGATTGAAACAGACGGAAAAACGCCATGGCGCAGGGTCACCTCGGGCGGGAAAAACCGAACTATTCGTGCATTCCGGCGCGTTGGGCAGCGGCCGGATCGGGACGATCACGGATGCACTCGGAACTGAGGAGACCTCCGCAATCAACAAGATCCCTTGAATTATCTCCCCGCGGAGCGGATGATCGCGCCCAAGAGGGAAGATTCGTCTGTCCGCTTCGGCGGCACCAGTGCTTTGCCTGAACTGCGGCATTTCCATTCGTCCGCGGCCAGCGCTGGTGCGATTTGCAATCAGAGCGCGACGCACATTGGTGCGACGTGACGTGACGTTTTCGAAATGACGGATGGCAAGCGAAGATACGAAACTGACTGAAACGGGAGGAAATACAATGAAGAGATTGGCAACAGCGGCAATCGCCGCCTTGATGCTCGGAACGCCAACATGGGCCGACGATGTGAAAATCGGCTTTGTCACCACGCTGACGACGGGTGCAGCCGTCATCGGCAAAGACATCCAGAAAGCCGTCGATCTGGCGGTGGAACACATGGGCGGAAAGATGGGGGATCTTGATATCAACCTGATCTATGCCGATGACGGGTTCAAACCTGAGACCGGCAAACAGGCGACAGACAAGCTGGTGAAACAGGACGACGTTGATTTCGTCGCCGGTTACATCTGGAGCAACGTTCTGTTGGCCTCGCGCAAATCCGTGATTGACGCGGGCAAGTTCCTGATCACCGCCAACGCCGGCCCCGGTCCGGTTGCAGGCAAACTTTGCCACAAGAACTTTTTCTCGTCCTCATGGCAGAACGACGAGACACCCATGGCCATGGGTGAGGTCTTGAATCAGAACAACGTCAAATCGCTTTACATCATCGCGCCGAACTATGCCGCAGGCAAAGGCATGGTTGCAGGCGTCAAGCGCACCTTCAAGGGCGAGGTCAAAGGCACCGACATGACAACATGGCCGTCGCAGCTGGATTTCTCGGCTGAACTGGCCAAGGCCAAGGCTTCCGGCGCCGAGGGACTGTTCGTCTTCTATCCCGGCAAAGCGGGTGGTGCGTTCATGAAGCAGTACCAGCAGGCGGGTCTCAAGGACAGCTTGCCGCTCTACACAACCTTCACGGTCGACTCGCTGAGCCTGCCGAAATTCCAGGCGGCGAACTTTACCGATGTTCTGGGCAGCCAGTTCACGCAACAGTGGGATCCGACGCTGGACAATCCCCAGAACCAGCGTTTCGTGGCTGATTTCAAGGCCAAGAACGGAAGCTATCCGTCGTTCTACGCGTCACAAGCCTATGACGCGATGTTCCTGATCAAGTCGGCCGTTGAAGCGGTGAACGGCGATCTCAGCGACATGGACGGGATGCGCGCGGCGATGAAGGCGGCGAACTACGATTCGGTTCGCGGCAACTATACCTATGGCAACAACCACATGCCGATCCAGAACTACTATCTGCGCGAAGTGACCAAAGATGCAGATGGCAACTGGACCACGAAAATCGTGAAAACGGTTTATGAGGCGCATCAGGACAGCTATGCCAAGGACTGCGCGCTGCAATAAAAAGAAATAGCCGGGCCGGGGAGCGATCCCCGGCCTGACGCCGCCCTGCATTTCCGGACCCCGTCGCCGTGGATACCACTCTTCTGTTCGTTCAGACGCTGAACGGGTTCCAACTGGGCCTGTTGCTTTTCCTTGTTGCCTCGGGGCTGACGCTTGTGTTCGGCATTCTGGATTTCGTCAACCTTGCCCACGGGGCCATCTATATGATCGGCGCGTTCATATGCGCGTCGCTCACGTTCTGGGTGGGCAATTTCCTGATCGCGGTCGTCATCGCACTGCCCCTGACGGGGCTTGTCGGATACGGCATTGAACGTCTGGTTGCCCGACATCTCTACGATAAAGACCACCTTGATCATGTTCTGGCGACGTTCGGTCTGATCCTGGTCCTGCAAACGCTGGCGCATATCATCTGGGGTCCGGCGGGGATCACGGTGCCTTTGCCGGCGTGGCTTGACGGCCAGGTCGAGCTTTTTTCCGGCGCGGTCATTCCCACATTCCGCCTGTTGATCATCTTTGTCGGTCTGGTGGTCGCGGGAACTTTGTTTTGGCTTGTCAATTACACGCGCCTTGGCATGCTGATCAGGGCCGGTGCCTCGAACCGGACGATGGTTTCCGCGCTTGGCATCGACATCACGGCCCTCTTTGGCATGGTGTTCGCCCTTGGGGCGGTTCTGGCGGGGCTTGCGGGGATGTTGATCTCCCCCATTGTCGGGGCGACCATCGGCATGGGCGGTCAGGTCATCATTACCGCCTTTGTCGTCATCATCATCGGCGGCATCGGTTCGATGAAGGGCGCTTTCATCGCGGCCTTGCTGATTGGCATGGTCGACACGCTGGGGCGATCTTTTCTGGATGACCTTTTTCAGATATTCATGTCCGAGGATGCTGCCGAAACCTCCGCCCCGGCGGTCTCTGCGATGATGATCTACATTCTGATGGCGGTCGTGCTGGCCCTGCGCCCGCAGGGTCTTTTCCCACCCAAGGTGCGCTGATGAAAAAGGGGCGCGCGACGGGTTGGATCACGGTGATCGTTCTGGTCATGCTGGCGGTCGTTCCGCCGGGCCTTTTCCTGGCGGGGCACGCGTTTTACCTTGATCTGGCAACGCGGCTTGTCATCCTTGGCATCGCGGCGGTCAGCCTGAACCTGATCCTTGGTTATGGCGGGATGGTTTCCTTTGGCCACGCCGCGTTCATCGGTCTGGGGGCCTATGCGGTGGCCATTCCCGCATACCACAACACATGGGGCGGTTTTCAGGCGATTGCATCCTATAACGGTCTGTTCCATGTGACACTGGCCATCGTCGTTTCGGCGCTTTACGCGCTGATTACCGGGGCCATCAGTTTGCGCACCAAGGGCGTTTATTTCATCATGATCACCATGGCGTTCGGGCAGATGGCTTTCTTTCTGTTCCAATCGCTCGATGTCTATAACGGAGATGACGGGCTGACGATCGACGTGCGCTCGGAACTGCCACTGATCAACCTGGACAAGCCTTTGCATCTGTACGGGCTCAGTCTTGTTTCCCTCGTCGTGGTGATGCTGATCACACATTTCATCGTCAATTCGCGCTTCGGGATGGTGCTGAAAGGGGCGAAGGGTAACAATGAGCGCATGGTCACGCTTGGCTACAACACCTATCTTTACCGCCTGACGGCATACGTGATTTCGGGTGCGATGTGCGGGTATGCCGGGTTTCTGCTGGGCAATTTCACCACCTTCATTTCCCCGGCAATGATCGACTGGACACGCTCGGGCGAGTTGATGTTCATGGTCATACTGGGGGGGGCGTCAACCGTGCTCGGCCCGGTTCTGGGGTCATCGGTGTTCGTGCTGCTCGAAGAGTTCCTGTCGTCCTACACCGTCTTTTGGCACCTGCCGTTCGGGTTGATGCTGATCGGGGTCGTCCTTTTTGTACGCGGGGGTCTGATGGGGATCCTCAAGGGAAAGGGGCGTTGACATGCCGCCATTGCTGAGCATTCGGGGTCTTGAGAAAAGTTTCGGCGGGATCACGGCGACGGACAATGTCGATCTTGACGTGGAAAGAGGAGAACTCCACGCCGTGATCGGCCCCAACGGCGCCGGAAAGACGACGCTGATCAGCCAACTTTCTGGCACCCTGCCACCGGATGGCGGTCTGGTCACGCTGGGGGGTCGGGATATCACGCGAAGGCCCGCCCATACCCGCGCGCGGCTGGGTATTGCCCGGTCCTACCAGATCACCTCGCTGGTGATGGAAATGACTGTTCTTCAGAATGTCGCCCTGGCCGTGCAGGCCCGCGAGGGCCATTCGTTTCGCTTCCTCAAACCGGCTGAAAGTGTCGTGACGGTTCAGTCGGCAGCGCTGGAAACACTCGACAGGGTCGGGCTTGGGCACCGGGCGAAAAACATCACGCGAGAGCTGTCCCACGGCGAGCATCGCCTGATGGAAATAGCCATCGCGCTGGCAACGGGGGCTGAATTGCTGTTGCTCGACGAACCGATGGCGGGGCTTGGCCCCGAAGAAAGCGCACAATTGGTGTCTTTCCTCAAGACGCTGAAAAAGGACAAGACCATCCTGCTCATCGAGCACGACATGGATGCGGTGTTTGCGCTGGCCGACCGGATCTCGGTCCTTGTCTATGGCCGGATCATCGCCACGGGAACCCCCGCCGAAATCCGGTCGAACGACGAGGTTCGCCATGCTTATCTGGGAGAGGATTAGCCCATGCTGGAAGTCAGGGGACTAACGGCATTTTACGCGGCCAGCCAGGCGCTGTTTGGCATTGATCTCCATGTGGGACCGGGCGAGGTTGCGACCCTTCTGGGACGCAACGGCATGGGCAAGACCACGACAATCAACGCGATCATGGGGATCGTAAGATCCCGCAACGGCTCGGTCATGCTCGATGGTGCAGAACTGATCGCCCAACCGTCGTTCAAAATCGCCAATCTGGGTTTGGGGCTGGTTCCGGAAGGCCGCCAGATATTTCCCAATCTGTCGATGATGGAAAACCTCATCGCCACCGCCAGCAATCATCTGGACCGACCCGATCCCTGGACAGTCGAAGCGGTTTTCGATCTTTTTCCCGAACTGGCCGGTCGTCGTGCATCGATGGGAAACCTTCTGTCAGGGGGCGAACAGCAAATGCTGGCAATCGGACGCGCGCTGATGACCAATCCGAGGCTCCTGATCCTTGACGAGGCCACCGAGGGGCTGGCCCCGCTGGTGCGCCAGAAGATCTGGGAAGCGCTCAACCGGATCAAGGCGCAAAATGTCTCCATATTGGTCGTGGACAAGAATTTGACGGACCTCTTGAAAATCGCCGATCATAATTTCATTATCGAACGCGGAAAGACCGTTTGGTCCGGAAGCTCTGATGATTTGCGGGATGATCGTGACGCGCTCCAGCGATATCTGGGTGTCTGACACATGGTGAAACACGTTTGAAAGGAAGTTCCGATGGCACCCGATAATGGAAATGCCGCTCTCTATTTCGTGGACCGCCACACGAAGGGAGCGCAGGCGAAAAAGACGGCGTTTCTGGAAGGTGACGCGCGGGCGCGGGCGTTGAGTTATGGCGAACTGGCCGCGCAATCCGACGCCTTGGCGGGCCTTTATGCGCGCCACGATATCCGCCGCGAAGATCGTGTCGCCATGCTGGTTCACGATGTGATCGAGTTTCCCGTCATTTTCTGGGGCAGTATCAAGGCAGGCGTCATCCCGGTCCCGCTCAACACGCTCCTGGGGACGGATGTCTATCTTTCCATTCTCAACGATTGTCGCGCGCAGGTCCTGTTCATCTCGGCACCGATGCTTGAGACCGTCAAAGGCTGCCTGGCGGATTGCACATTCATCAAAAAGGTTTTCGTGGTTGGGGGCGCGGCGGAAGGGTATCTGGACTTTCAGAGCGAACTTGCGCAAAGCGCGCCTTCGCCAGCTGCCTGGGCCTCGCCCGATGAAACCGCTTTCTGGCTCTATTCCTCGGGCTCGACCGGGGCACCCAAGGGTGTACGCCACACCCATTCCAGCCTGCGCGCCACCGCCGACACCTATGGGGCAAAGGTTCTGGAAATCCGCGAAGACGATACCATTTTTTCAGCGGCAAAACTGTTCTTTGCCTATGGTCTGGGCAATGGCATGACGTTTCCCATGTCCGTTGGGGCGACGGCTGTTCTTTATTCCGGCCGCCCGACCCCGCAATCCATGTTTGACGTTCTTGCGCGCACCAACCCCACCATCTTTTGCGGCGTGCCCACGCTTTATGCCGCGATGCTTGCCGAAATGAAGGACACCCGACCGAAAGGTTGCAGCAACATCCGTCGCAGCATTTCAGCGGGCGAGGCGCTGCCGGGCGATGTGGGGCGACGCTGGCGCGCAGTCATGGGGACGGACATTCTGGATGGTGTCGGATCGACCGAGATGCTGCACATCTTCTTGTCAAACGGTGCGGACAACCTGAAATACGGAACTTCGGGCACCGCCGTGCCGGGGTACGAAATCCGGCTGGTCGATGAAAACGGCGACAGCGTCGCAACGGGTGAAATAGGCGAACTGCTGGTCAACGGCCCCTCCGCGGCCGGCGATTACTGGAACCAGCGCGACAAGAGCCGCGCGACATTCGAAGGCGTCTGGACCCGAACGGGCGACAAGTACGAACTGGCGGAAGATGGCCGCCTGATCTACTGCGGCCGAACGGATGACATGTTTAAGGTTTCCGGCATCTGGGTTTCGCCGTTCGAAGTCGAACAGTCCCTGATCGCACACCCATCGGTTCTGGAAGCCGCCGTTGTCGCCAAAACCGACGATGACGGCCTTGAAAAGCCGGCGGCGTTTGTGGTTCTGAAACCGGGCCAGTCCGGCGAGGGCCTTGCGGAGGCGCTGAAAGAGCAGGTGAAGGAACGCATTGGCAAATGGAAATACCCCCGCTGGATCGAGATCGTCGAAGATCTGCCCAAGACCGCGACAGGAAAGATCCAGCGCTTCAAGCTCAGGGACTGACGGGTGCGCTGGCGCCCCGGCGAACCCGCGTCGATAAAGGTTGACGGTGCGCGCTTGGAAACCGGGTGCTGGGGGCCTCCACCTGCCAGGGCGCCGACAATTGTCTTGCTCCACGAAGGTCTGGGGTCGGTCGGCCTGTGGCGGGATTTCCCACGATTGTTGAGCGAAACGACGGGAATGGGGGTTTTTGCGTATTCCCGCCTTGGGCACGGGTATTCCGACCTGCCGCCGGGGCCGTTGCCGCTTGATTTCATGGAACGGGAAGCGGCGGGGACCCTGCCGCTGGTTCTTGACGCATTTGATTTGCGGCAGGGGGTATTGCTCGGGCACAGCGACGGGGCCTCGATCGCCGCACTTCATGGGGCACGGGTGCCCGATCCGCGCATCAGGGCGCTTGTCCTGATGGCCCCGCATTTCTTTACCGAACCGACCGGCCTGTCGGAGATCGCCCGCGCGCGCGAAGCTTTCGAGACGGGCGATCTTGCCGTGCGCCTGCGCCGCCACCACGAAAACCCCGGCCCGATGTTTTCGGGCTGGAACAACGTCTGGCTTGATCCCGGTTTCAGGGACTGGGACATCACACCGGCGATTGCCGACATCGCAAAGCCGGTTCTGGCGATCCAGGGACGGCAGGATCAATATGGAACGCTTGAACAGATCAAGGCGCTGGAATGCCGTCTTGGCGACGCTCTTGACACGCTTATCCTTGACGATTGCCGTCATTCGCCCCACCTCGACCACCCGCGCACGGTTGCCCAAGCGATCAGCGCCTTTGTGCGGAAAACAACGCAAAGATTTGACCCGCCCATCTGAAAGCTTGTGCGGTTCACGGCGTTATGTGCAATATATTTCTCATATCAGCAGTATTTCCGGTGATTTGGCGTTGACTATGCATGATATTGCCACATAATGACCGGATCGCGAGGAAAGACAGGGCAGCGCATGACAACCGGTATCGATTTTCAGACCAAACCTGCGAACTATCGCCACTGGCGTGTGGAATACCAAGACACCGTCGCAACGGTTTACATGGACGTCAACGAACAGGGCGGGCTGTTTGACGGGTACGAGTTGAAACTCAACTCTTACGACCTTGGCGTCGATATCGAACTGGCTGACATCGTTCAGAGGATGCGTTTTGAGCACCCCGAGGTTGGCGCGGTCGTACTGCGCTCCGGCAAGGACAATGTGTTTTGCGCCGGTGCCAACATCCGAATGCTTGGTGGGGCCGAGCATGGCCACAAGGTCAATTTCTGCAAATTCACCAACGAAACGCGCAACACTTACGAGGCGGCAGGCACCGAATCCGGCCAGACATGGATCGCCGCCATCAAAGGGTCATGTGCCGGGGGCGGGTATGAGCTGGCCTTGGCGTGCGATCACATCATTCTGACCGATGACGGATCCTCGAACGTGGCCCTGCCCGAAGTCCCGCTCTTGGCTGTTTTGCCCGGCACGGGTGGTCTGACACGGGTGACGGACAAGCGCCGCGTCCGGCGTGATCGCGCGGATGTTTTTTGCTCGATGGAAGAAGGCGTCAGGGGAGGCCGCGCGCTTGACTGGAACCTTGTGGATGAGGTGGTGCCAAACTCGCGCTTTGAAGAGGCCGTCACGGCACGCGCTGCGGCCTTTGCCTCGGCCAACAAGGCCAGAGGCGCGGTGAAAGGCGTCCCCCTTCCGACGCTCGAACGCACGCAGGCAGCGGATGGGTCGCTTGGCTATTCAACGCTGGACGTCGCGATTTCGCGCGACCAGGGTTTGGCGACGCTGACACTTACCGGCCCTGACGAGGCTGCGCCGAATTCCGTCAGCGACCTTGTCAATCAGGGGGCGGCGACATGGATGTTGCGTGCCGCGCGCGAGCTTGATGATGCCATTTTGCACCTTCGCTTCAACGAACCCGAAATCGGCGTCCTCATCTTCAAAACCGCAGGGGACGCGGAAAACCTGCTGGCCCACGAAGCCCTTATTCTTGCCAATCAGGACAACTGGTTTGCCCGCGAAATCCTGCTTTACTGGAAACGCATTCTGAAGCGCGTCGATATGACCTCGCGCTCGCTGGTGGCGCTGGTTGAACCGGGATCGTGTTTTGCCGGCATCCTTGCGGAGCTGCTGTTTGCGGTGGATCGCAGCTATATGGCCGAGGGTGCGTTTGAGGGCGACAACCGCCCGGTTGCGGCGATTACCCTTAGTGATGCCAATTTCGGCCCGCTGCCCATGAGCAACGACCTGACGCGCCTGCAAACCCGGTTTCTGGGCACGCCTGATGCTGTTGATGCGGCCAAAGAACACGTCGCCCAACCGCTGGAAGCGGACGAGGCAGACGCGCTTGGCCTTGTCACCTATGCGTTTGACGATATCGACTGGGAGGATGAAATCCGCGTTTTTCTGGAAGAACGCGCCAGCTTCTCGCCCGATGCGATGACAGGGATGGAGGCAAACCTGCGCTTTGCTGGCCCTGAAACCATGGAAACGCGCATTTTCGGGCGCTTGACCGCATGGCAGAACTGGATTTTCCAACGCCCCAACGCGGTCGGGCAATCGGGTGCATTGAAAAGTTACGGCAGCGGGCACCGTGCAAAATTTGACCGCAAAAGGGTCTGAAACACCCTTCCGAAGGAGGATAAAATGGCCGATGCGATGAATGTAAGCTACGACACGATCATTCCCAACAATGTCAGCCTGTCCGAGGACCGGCGCGTCTTGAAAGCGCTGGAAAAATGGCATCCGGGCTATCTGAACTGGTGGAAAGGCCTGGGGCCGGAAGGGTTTCAGGAAAGCCTTGTCTATTTGCGCACAGCGATCAGCGTCGACCCGAAAGGCTGGGCCAAATTCGGCTATGTAAAGATGCCCGAATACCGTTGGGGCGTTTTGTTGGCCCCGCAAGTCGAGGGACGCACCATCCCTTGCGGCGAACATTACGGCGAACCGGCCTGGCAGGAAGTGCCCGGCGAATACCGCTCGATGTTGCGCCGCCTTGTTGTCATTCAGGGCGACACGGAACCTGCCAGCGTCGAGCAACAGCGTTTTCTTGGGGCAACGGCCCCCAGCCTTTATGACATGCGCAACCTCTTTCAGGTCAATGTCGAAGAGGCGCGGCATTTGTGGGCGATGGTCTATATCCTGCAAAAATACTTCGGCAAAGACGGGCGCGAAGAAAGTGCCGAGCTTTTGCAACGCCAGTCCGGCTCGGTCGAGAAACCCCGGATGTTGGGCGCTTTTAACGAGGCGACTCCCGATTGGCTGAGCTTCTTCATGTTCACCTATTTCACGGACCGGGACGGGAAAATGCAGCTCGAGGCGCTGGCCCAGTCGGGCTTTGACCCCTTGTCGCGCACCTGCCGCTTCATGTTGACCGAAGAAGCGCACCACATGTTCGTGGGGGAAACCGGCGTTGGCCGCACCATCCAGAAAACCTGCGAGCGCATGAACGAGGCGGGGATCACCGACGCGACAGACATTGAAAAAGTGCGCGCGCTTGGTGTGATCGACCTGCCGACGATCCAGAAAAAGCTGAACCTCCACTACACGCTCAGCCTTGATTTGTTCGGGGCCGAGGTTTCGACCAACGCCGCCAACGCCTTTAACGCGGGCATCAAGGGTCGATATCAGGAAACCAAGATTGAGGATGATCACCGCCTGAACGACGCGACCTATGCCGTGTCGGAATTCACCGATGGCAAGATCCTGGTCCGCGACGTTCCCGCGCTGACCGCCATCAACATGCGCCTGCGCGACGATTATGCGCGCGACGCAGCAGGCGGTGTCAAACGCTGGAATGCGATACTCCGCAAACACAATATCGACTTTGAACTGACCCTGCCCCACGAAGGCTTTCACCGCCAAATCGGCGTTTTCAAGGACGCGCCGATTACGCCCGAAGGCACGGTCATTTCTGCGGCCGAATGGCAAGCGCGCCGCGCCGAATGGCTGCCCTCGACCGATGATGGGGATTTCATCCAGTCGTTGATGAAACCCAACTGGCAAGCAGGTGAATACGCAAGCTGGATCGCGCCTCCGCGGATCGGGATTGATGGCAAACCGGGTGAATTTGAGTATGTGCAGTTGCATATGGCTTGACCTGACCGATGAACCAGCCGCTTAAACAACATCTGATCGACCCGGAAATCTGCATCCGGTGCCACACCTGCGAAGAGGCCTGTCCGATTGGGGCAATCACGCATAATGACGACAATGTCGTCGTGAATGCGGACAAGTGCGAGCACTGTCTGGATTGCATCGCCCCCTGCCCCACGGGATCGATTGACAATTGGCGCGTGGTGACGACGCCTTATTCGGTCGAGGAGCAACTGGGATGGTTCGAACTGCCCGAGCAAGAGGAATTGGGCGCACTTGCAGGCGCGGATGACACCGTGCCGCGTGACGAAACGGCAAACGCGTTGCTGGACGCGGCTCATTCGGGCGCTGGCGGGCGGGCGATTGCCCCGGCGACGGCCTCAAAACCGGTGGAGAACCTGTTTCGGCCCGACGAACCGCTTGTCGCGCGGGTACAGGGGAATTTCCGGCTGACGGACGAAGCCTCGGGCAATGATGTTCGTCACATCATTCTTGATCTGGGGACCGTTTCCCTTGGTGCGCTGGAAGGACAGTCCGTCGGCGTGATCGCGCCGGGTCAGGACGCCAACGGGCATGCCCACCGGATGCGGCTTTATACCATGTCCAGCCCGCGCGACGGCGAACGCAAAGGGATGAACAACCTGTCGCTGACCGTCAAACGCGATGGTGACGGCATTTGTTCGAACTACCTTTGCGATTTGAAGCGGGACGATACCGTGCAGCTTTGCGGCCCGTTCGGGGGCAGTTTCCTGATCCCCAACCAGCCCGATACACGTCTGATCATGGTGTGCACCGGCACCGGCTCGGCCCCGTTTCGTGCCTTCACCATGCGCCGGCAACGGGAAAATGCCGATGTCCATGGCACGATGAAATTGTTTTTTGGCGCACGAACCCAAGGCTCGCTTCCCTATTTCGGCCCTTTAGGGAAAGTCCCGCAAAGTTTTCTTGAAAAACATTTCGCATTCAGCCGGGAACCCGAACACCCCAAGATCTATGTGCAGGATCGCCTGCGCGAGGACAGATCATCCGTCGGGCAGTGGCTGAAGGACAGCCAAACGCATATTTTCGTTTGTGGCCTGAAAGCGATGGAACCCGGTGTGGACAGCGCATTCGCGGATATCGCGACCGCCGAGGGACTGGATTGGGCGGATCTGAAGCGGGACATGCTCGGAAACGGGCGGTATCATGTCGAAACCTATTGATCGCGGGTCGTTTGTCCACCGGATGCGTGTCGGCTGGGCCGATTGCGATCCTGCCGGGATCGCCTTTACGGGACGCATCCCTTACTGGGCGCTGGAGGCCATTGACGTCTGGTGGGAAAACTGTGTCGGGATCGACTGGTATCGGCTGAACGTCGATCGTGGGGTCGGCTCGCCGTTTGTTCATATGACATTGGATTTCCGCGCGCCGGTGACGCCCCGCGCAGCGCTTGACTGCCATGTTCGCCTGCTGGCCTTTGGACGCAGTTCGCTGCGCCACGGGGTGACCGGCTATCAGAACGACATTCTTTGTTTTGAAGGGCAGTTCGTATCGACCATCGTTGACTCCAAGGCCATGAAATCCAGACGCCCGCCGGGTGACTTGCGCAAGATCCTGATCCGACTCGCGCCAAAGGACGAGGAATGAACAACCGGGACCGTAAATGCGACAACGACAGCTTTCTGGCATCGGTCGGTCAAAGAGTGCATTCGGCGCGCACCGAGCAGGCGCTGTCCAGAACCGCCCTGTCAAAAAGGTGCAATGTGTCAACACGTTACCTTGCGCAGCTGGAAAGCGGGCAGGGAAATATTTCGATCAGCCTCCTGAAACGGGTTTCAGACGCACTGGGCGTCGGAATGGAGAGTATCGTGTCGACGCCGACCACGCGCGCGCGCGACAAACCCGATGGCCGGGTCGCTCTGATCGGGCTGAGGGGTGCCGGAAAATCGACACTTGGCCGGCAATTGGCGCACCGGTTGGGGTGGTCGTTCATCGAACTGACGGACCGCATCGAAGCGCAGGGCGGCATGCCCATTGCCGAGATCTTCTCGCTTTACGGTCAGGACGGATACCGCCGACTGGAAAAGGAAGCGCTTGAAGCGATCATCGGGAACGAAACCGACCTTGTCCTTGCGGTCGCCGGCGGGATCGTCTCCGCGCGCGACAACTTCGATCTGTTGCTGGCACGGTTTCAGACGGTCTGGCTGAAGGCGCAACCCGAAGACCACATGGAACGGGTCAGAAAACAGGGTGATCACCGTCCGATGGGCGGCAATCCTGACGCCATGGCGAACCTGCGCGGGATCCTTGCCGCCCGCGAACACCAGTACAATCGCGCCGGGGACGTTCTTGACACCACCGCGCGGACGGAAACGCAAAGTGCGCGGGAACTGGCGGCGCTGGTCGCGGGAGGAAATCCGGTGGATGGCGCTGCCGGAAAGCATTGAGATATCAAGCCGCCGCATCCCACATTTGGCTTGTCGTGTTGATATTGCGTATACCGAAAACCGACCGGCCCCTAGCCGTCCCGTTGCTCTTTTCCCTTGGTCTGGGTGATTTGCGTTGCATGGCAGACGTTTCCTTGTGGTGTTCATGGCTGGCCGGGAAAAAACCGGCCGGGGTCGGTGCGGTCAGGACACCGCATTTGTCCGCATCTTTTCACGCCAGACGGGATAGATTTGATCAGCGTCGCCCGGAAAGCTTTCGAAGGCGCGCGCGAACGCCTTGTGATCCCTGGCGAAATCGACCGGATCAGCGCCTTCTTTCCAGCATTGTTCGACCAGACGCAGCGACGTCGCGCCTGCGGCGGCCCCGTCGATATGGCCAAACGAGCCCCCCACCCGCGGTCAGGATCAGGTTGGAGTGGCCGAGTTTGTCCAAGAAACCCGGCATCCGAGGTGCATTCATTCCACCCGAAATGATTGGCGTGGATTGACCCATACCCTGCCATTCCTGATGGAAACAGGGACCATCGGCACTGTCGTCCATGATCATGTATGCCATCAGCCTATCGCCCGCTTCGCCTTCCATTTTTCCAAATCCCATGGTGCCCGTGTGGATACCGCTTGCGCCCTGCATCCGCGCCATTTTGGACAAAACAAACACCGTGTAGCCGCGCATGGCCGAAGGCGATGTTACCACCCCGTGACCGGCACGGTGATAGTGTAAGAATTGCTTTGGAAATGCACGGCGCGCTGATGTTATCGCTGGCGGTCCGGCAACATATCCATCCATCAGGACTTTTGCGTGTTCCGGTTGTCTGTCTCATGTCCCACTCCTTGGAGGTTACGATGAGCCAGAAACACTCTCTTTTCAAATCGCCCTATTTGGACCCATAGGCGCTGACGTCAGACGATACGCCATCAAAAATCGGATCGCTGACGGCCGGGCGACTCGGTCGCGTCAGGCTGGCAGTGGTCTCAACGGGCAAATATTTCGCACCAACTTTGGGACGTGATCTGAACAGGCGCCACCCGGCAATAGACGTTTTACTCACGGTCGGAAACCGCGCCGAGATTATCGCGGAATCCGAACGGGCCGAGTGCGATCTGCCGATCATGCGGCGCAGGTACTTGTCACGCCTGGTCTGAGCGTCTTTTCTTCGGTGGCAGCTGGCTGTTTTACCCCTAAATCCACTTGGCCAGCGGCGGCAGGCTCATCAGGACGGCGCTCGCATCATGCCCCGTTTCAAGCCCGAATTTCGTTCCCCGGTCGTAAACCAGATTATATTCGGCATACAGCCCGCGATGGATCAACTGGGTGTTCTTGTCTTCATCCGTCCAGCCGGTGTCGCGTCTGCGTCGTGTGATCGGCAGGAACGCCGGTAAAAAGGCGCGGCCGACATCCTGGGTGAACCTGAAATCGCCGTCCCAGTCACCGCGTTGAAGATCGTCAAAGAAGATCCCCCCGACACCGCGTGCACGATTGCGATGCGGAACAAAAAAATATTCGTCGGCCCACGCCTTGAACCGTGGATAGAGCGACGCATCATGCCCGTCGCACGCGCGCTTGAGCACCCTATGAAAGGCCGCGGTATCCTCGGGGTATTCTATGGCGGGGTTGAGGTCGGTTCCCCCCCCGAACCATTGGCCGTGCGGTGTCCAGAACATGCGCGTGTTCATATGGACCGACGGTGTGTGCGGGTTTTGCATATGGGCGACCAGCGAGATGCCACTGGCCCAGAACCGGGGGTCCCCGGCCATGCCGGGAAGCGCCTTTCGCGCGGCCATGGCGGTTTGGGCACGCGTGCCCAGCGTGCCATAAACAGTCGATACATTCACCCCGACCTTTTCAAAGACCCGGCCATTTCGCATGACCGACATCAGCCCGCCGCCCGCGTCCGACCCATCCTCTGTCGCGCGTTTGGTTGGCGTGACTTCAAAACGCCCCGGAGCCTGTCGGGCAAAGGGACCCGACGCCTGTTCGTCCTCCAGCTTCTCAAACGCCTCGACGATCTGATCGCGCAGCGCGCGGAACCAGGCAGAGGCCTGTTGTTTTCGGTCGCTATCTTTTTTTTCGCTCACATCGTTGCCCCTTGCTTGTTCCGACCTTTGCCATAGACAGTACACAACCAAAACGCCATGAGCGCGATGTCGCGGTGCCACGCCAACATTGCCGCCGCGACATCACGCCCCGAAACGGAATTGACATGTCTGTCCCGACTTTTCTTTCGACCGGCCCGACCGCCGCGCCCGTTCCGCCCGCCCCAGAGCGCGACAACACCCGCGGTATTATCTGGGCGTTCGTTTCGGTACTGGGCGCCAGCCTGATGACGCTGGCGGTCAGGGGTGTCGTTGAGGAAATCGACAGCCGCATGGCCGTCATGTTCCGCGCAACCCTGACCAGCCTGATGATTCTGGCAGCAATCCTGCTTTGGCCGCGTCTCAGGCACGAAATGCGGTTCTCGCGCCCATGGTTGCATCTTGTCAGGGGCGTGATGATCGGTGTTTCCACCAATCTGGGGTTTTACACGATCATGATGATCCCGCTGGCAACGGCGACCGTCCTGTTTTTTACCGCGCCGATTTTCGCGACGGTCCTGGGGGTTGTCTTTCACGGCGAACGTGTCGGCCCGCGACGCATCGCGGCGGTGACTGCCGGTTTCGTCGGCGCGCTCGTCATCCTGCGACCGGGATTCGACGGTTTCCACCCGGCCATGCTGGCGGCCCTTGGATCATCGTCATTGTTTGCCGTTGCGCTGACGCTCTCGCGCAACCTCGCAAATGCGGACGGTGTCCTTTCGACCTATTTTTCGTCTGTCTTGATAACCTCGATCGTGACCTTGCCTGTCGCGCTCCCGGTTTGGGAAATGCCCCAATCCACGATTGTCTGGCTGGCGCTGGCCATAGTCGTGATAACCAGCGCGCTCAGGGGGTTTGCCGATATTCAGGCCTATCGCCATGCGGACGCCGCGCTGTTGGCGCCGATTTCATACTTGCGATTGGTTCTGATCGGGCTGGGGGCCTTTTTCCTGTTTTCCGAGACGATCGACGGGCCAACCCTTGTCGGCGCGACCATCATCATCAGCGCCACACTTTACATCGCACGGCGCGAAACGGCTCAAAAACGCGCCGGAGAATAGAGTTTCATACCAACCCGTCCAATGACGAACCCATGATTGAGGGCAGGTAGGAGAGTGCGGCACGCGTTCAACCCCCCGCCTTTTGGCACGAACCCCGTCCCCATTCCCGCCCGGCGGATACGCCGGGCAGCGCCTGCCTGCCCGTCACGCTGAAAGCGTGCCACTGGCACGACGGCAGGCGCTTTTGCAACGACGCAATATATTGTTATCATTGATTTTTGCCACGAGGATAACACGCGCGACAACCAAGCGCCACAAAGCGCCCACCCAGGCAGGCGCTGCCCTCATCGCTGCTCTGTTAAGGGTGCGAGAAACACGGTGTATCAAATCAACCGCGCTTTAAACCGGGCCTCTACAAGTCAGTGATTGGTCAGGTTGGTATCAGAACGCCTTTCGCGCGTTTAGCGCGGCCGTGATGGTG
>CAYXNM010000053.1:0-17325 GCA_964466385.1 uncultured Rhodobacter sp.
CGGTCTTTCTCAGCCACATGAAAAGGGTCAACGAAATGGCTGTTGGTATTATTCGGCAGCGCGAACTGGGCGGCTTAGGTCGGGTTGTATTTCAGCGTCGGCCGTCAGGTCGTCTTCAAGGGGCCACGTAATCTCGTAAGGTCGGGTCTTGCGCGTCAGGCGGGACAGAGCGCGGTCGCGTGCCGCTTGGCTGTTGGCACCGCCGGAAAGGGCCCGCAACCCCGAAAGGGACCGGTAAGCGCCGGTTTCGATCCAGACCCGCAGCGCCAGCAACGACGGCGTGAACACGAGCGTCAGGACCGTGGCAATCCCGAGACCGAAGACAACGGCCGTCGCCAGTTGTTTCCACCACAGCGCGGTCGGCGCGTCGATGGAATAGCCGCCGTTGATGAAATCGACCGACAGGCCGAACATCATCGGCGTCAGGCCCGCCATGGTCGTCACGGTCGTCAGGAAAACCGGGCGAATGCGCGCCTCGACCGTGCGCGTGATGGCCTCGAGCCTTGGCATATAGGCGGAATATTCCTGATAAGTGTCGATCAGAACGATATTGTTGTTCACGACGATCCCGGCAAGTGCCACGATACCCGTACCGGTCATGATAACTGAAAAGGGCTGGGCCATCACCATCATGCCGATCAGAACGCCGGTGGTGGACAAGACCACCGCCAGCAGGACCAGAACCGAGTTGTAGACCGAATTGAACTGCGCCAGCAGGATGACGAACATCAGGCCAAGCGCCCCGATGAAGGCTTTTCCCAGAAACGCCATGCTCTCGGCCTGTTCCTGCTGATCTCCGACCCAGCTTGCGGTTACGCTTTCGGGGAACGGGTTCTCGCTGTCCATCCATGTTTGCAGCACCTTGATGCGCTCATCCGGTGTCATGGCCTTGCCTTTGGCATTCAGCATGTCCGGCGTGATATCCGCCTTGACCTTGAAGAACCTCTCGCCATTGACCCGGTCGATCTGCCCAAGGCTGGGCACGGGTTTGCGCGAAATGAAGTTGGACATGGGGATCAGCCCGTCACGGGTGCGCACTCTCAGTGTATCCAGCGTCGACAAAAGCCGGTCCTCTTCGGGCAGGCGCACGCGAATGTCGATTTCCTCGTCCGAACTGTCGACCCGCATGGTGTCGAGCAGCAACCCGCGCGTAACCAGTTGCACCATCGCGCCCACGGTCACGACGTCGGCGCCATAGCGCCCGGCCTTTTCAACGTCGACATCGATCTGCCAGTCGATGCCGGGCAAAGGGCGGGTATCCTCGATCCGGATCAGACCCGGCGTGTTCTGAAATTTACGTTTTGCGATATCGGCGGCCAGCAGCAAATCCTGCCAGTTGTTCCCTGCCAGCCTGAGGTTGACCGGCTTGCCGCTGGCCGGTCCCATATCGGCCTTGAGGATTTCGATCTGCACGCCTGGAATGGACTTCAGTTGGTTTTCGATGTCGCTCAGGATCACCCGCCCGTCCGTTTTGCGCGTTTTCCATGAGGTCAGCTCGATCTGGATTTGCCCGATGGTGTCAAGTGGGGCCCGCGCCCCCCCGGTGTTCTGGTTCAGCCCGCCCTTACCTGCGAAAGAAAACACCGATTCAACATCGTCAATGGCGAGAATGTCCCGTTCCGCCCTGGCAAGCACGGCATCTTTTTCCTGAAGGCTGAGGTTGCCGCGTGCGCGGACATAGGCAATCGCACGCTCAGGCTCGGTATCGACAAAGAACTCGACACCCAGGTTGTTTTTCATGAACGCGCCGAACACCACGCCGACAAACGCCATCACCGCAACGATGGTCAGGATCGGCATGATCGGGTTGCCGGTCAGGAAATGAATGCCCCATCCGATGGTTCTGCGCCGGTATCCCGCGCGGACCGGTTTCCTGCGAGGCTCAAACCGCAGAGAGCCGACGCTGACAGACAAGCCAATCATTGCGAGCAGAAACAGGGCCGAACCGGGCAGATAGGCGATTGCGGGGGACAGGGATTGCCCGGTTGCTCCCAACAGGTATCCCGGATTGATCGCCTGCATCGTGCCCACGAACGCAAGCAACAACGATCCGACCAGAACGATCAGTCGTTGCACGACAGCCCGCGTCCGCAGGCCTTCGGAGGCATGCCCAAGCGCGCGGGAAAACCGACCGGCAACGCCGCCGATGACCGGCAGGTAAACCAGTGCGACAACCAGCGACGCGGACAGAACGAAAATCAGCGTGACCGGCAGCATCCCCATGAATTCACCGGGCACGCCGGGCCAGAAAAGCATCGGCAGAAAAGCACAGATGGTGGTGGCGGTCGAACTGACGATCGGCCAGAACATCCGCTTGGCCGCTTCCACATAGGCGTGCATGGGGCCGGAGCCTTCGGCAATGCGCTTGTCAGCGTATTCCACCACAACGATGGCCCCATCCACAAGCATACCCACGGCAAGGATAAGCCCGAACATGACGATATTGGAAATGGCGATGCCCATGACCGCCAGCAACGCAAAACACAACAGAAACGACGTCGGAATGGCGAACCCGACCAACAAGGCGGAGCGGGTGCCGAGCGAGGCCAGAACCACCATCATCACCAGTGCAATCGCCGTCAGGACCGACGCTTCGAGCTGGCTGACCATCCCCGAAACCTCGTTGCTTTCGTCCATCGCGAAATCAACCGAGACGCTGTTTCGCAAATCCTCGGGCCAGTTGGCGATCTCGCCGAGCACAACCTGTCGCACCGTCGCAACCGTGTCGATCAGGTTTTCCCCCTTGCGTTTGACCACCTGCAACGCCACGGTCGTTTGCCCGTTGTAGCGCGCCGTACCTGTACGATCCTCGAATGTCAGGCGGATTTCGGCCAGATCACCCAATGTGATCACACGGTCGCCGTTCACCTTGACGGGCAGGTTGTAAACGTCCTGCGGTTCGTTGAATGCCGACGGAATCTTGACCGCGAACGTGCCGTTTGCCGATTCAACCTCGCCGGCGGCGATCAACTGGTTGTTGTTGGTGACAACATTGATCAGTTCGCCTGCGGTGACGTTGTAAGCTTCGAGTTTCAGCGGGTCGATCACGACTTCGAGCATTTCGTTGCGATGCCCGGCCAGCACGGCCTCCAACACCGGGGAAAGCCCTTCAAGTTCATCCTGTAACTTCTTGGCTTCACGCAATAAAGTTCGTTCCGGTACCTGCCCGGAAAGAGCCACGACAATGATCGGAAACTGCGAGAAATTTATCTCGTTTATCAGGGCCTGATCTGCACCGTCGGGAAAATTCGCCTCGGCCTGTCCGACCCGGTCACGAACATCGGCAATGACGGAGGATTTGTCCCAGCCAAACTCGAATTCCAGCGCCACGCCGCCGTAATTCTCAGCGGCGGTGCCGGTCATTGTTTTCAGGCCGTCAAGATCGCTCAGTTTTGACTCAAGCGGTTTGACCAGCAGTTTTTCGGAATCCTCGGCGGAAATGCCCGGAAACGGCACCGAAACGAATAACGCGGGAATGTCGATGTCGGGCGAGCCTTCCTTGGGCAGACCGAAATAGGCGATCCAGCCGGCACCGATGGAGAGCAACACAAACGCAATGACCATCCGCGCCCGTGCGGCGGCCCAGTCAACCAGGCCGGTCACTGTGTGGCCTCGCGATAGGTGACCGTGACGCGGCGGCCGTCAACAACGTATTCCTGCCCCAGAACGATGACGTCAGCCTGTTGCGGCAAGCCCGTCAGCCAAACCCCGCTCTTGCTTTCATTGATGATCTCGACCTTTTGAAACCGCGCCAGACCATCGACCACAAGACGCAGACCCATGTTTCCCTGATCGTCAAACGTCAGTGCCGATGGCGGCAGCAAATGCGCCTTTTCGCCGGAAACGGTGATGTAGATTTCGGCCGTCGCGCCGTCGCGAATGGTCTGCCCGGGGTTGGGAACTTCGATTTCCACGCGGTAGGTGCGCGTGGTCGGGTCCGCGGAACGCGACAGAAAAGTGACGACGCCCTGCACGGTCGAACCGTTGACCAGCCGCGCGCCGGCGGGGGTTCCGTTCCTGATCTTGCTGACGTCCTGTTCGGGGATGAAACCGACCAGTTTGATCGGATTGAGCTGAATGATATGCCCGCAGAGCGAACCGGGCTGCAAAAGCGCGCCAAGCTCCGCCGTGTCGGTTTCCAGCAGCCCCTCAAACGGCGCTTTGATCATCAGGCGTTCGATGTCCTTCCTGGCCCGCTCGACCCCCGCCTGCGCCGCTTCCAGCGCCGCGCGCCGGGCGGTCGCGGCGGTTTCAGACCCGAACCCCTTTTCCGCAAGGCTGGTCGCGGCGGTTTCGTTGATCTGCGCTTCGGCCAGCCGGGCCTTTGCCTCCAGAAGCGAGACACCGCGTGTTCCGGCGTCAAGCTCGCAGAGCAGTTCGCCCTTTTTGACAAATGACCCTTTTCGCAACGGCTCGGAGATCACAAGCCCCGAGGTTTCCGCGCGCACGTCGATGTTTCGCGCCGCCTCGGTTCTGCCACGAAGAATGATCCCGCTGTCCACCGTCTGCGCGTGCGATCGCTCGACAAGCACGGAAACGGGCGGTTTATCCCCGATTTCCTTGGATGTTTCGGTGACCACCACGGCCGGTTCGATCGGCTCGCCCCGCGCAAAGGCCACAAGTTCTTCACGCTGAAACAGCACGAAATATATCCCAACCGTCACGACCAGTGCGGTCAAAACCGGAAATATTCGCATGTTGTACCTCAAAATCCCTGTTCACGCAGCTCTGGACCGACCGGTTCACTCGCTTTCGCAGACAAATAGTCCTTTGTCGAAATGGAAACAAGGAGCAGCACAGGAACTTGTTTGGTTTTGTCATATTCCCGCCACTGGACGGGTCCGGATGAATCGCATTGACCCTTGGCATTGGTGCAGGCTTCGCGTTATGACACCGCCAGACAATGACCATCAAAACCGGAGGCAGACTTGAGCGAATCGGATTCCTTTATTGAAGAAGTGACCGAGGAGGTCCGCCGCGACAAACTCTTCGCGTTCTTCCGCAAATACGGCTGGATCGCGATTCTGGCCGTGGTCGTCCTCGTGGGGGGCGCGGCGATCAACGAATGGCAAAAGGCATCGCAAAGGGCCGCCGCGCAGGCGTTGGGTGATGCGGTGTTGGCCGCGATGGCGCAGCCGGATGCCGCCGCACGCGCGGACGCTCTTGGTGCGATCGGGGCGGGCGACGACGACACGCGCGTTTTTCTGGGTCTGCTGGAAGCGTCCGAGCGAAACGCCGGTGATCGCGAAGCGGCTCTGGGGATTCTCGATCGGATTTCGGGCGATGGCGCGACGCCCGCGATTTACCGTGATCTTGCCGCGCTCAAAGCGGTTATCATTCGCGGCAGCGACATGAACAGGGACGACAGGCTGGCGGCACTTGGCGCTCTGTCCAAGGCGGGCAGCCCGTTTCGGGCGGCGGCTTTGGAGCAGACCGCACTGGCTTATATCGATTTTGGAAACAATGACCAGGCAATCGACGTATTGCTTTCGATTTTGGATGAACCGGACGCAACACAAGGCTTGCTTCAACGCGCACAACAGTTGATTGTGGCATTGGGCGGGACGCTGCCGGAGGCATAGGTGGCGCCGGATGGCTGCGGCAGGAAATCGGGTGATCTTCCACAAAAAGCGGACGGTCGGAAGAACAAGGGGCAAAGCAGAGTGAAGCTGAACCAATCGATTATTCTGCCTTTGGCCGTCATGCTTGTCGTTGTGTCCTGCGGGCGGCGCGAAGAGATCCTCGAAGGTCAGCGCTTTGATATCCGGACGCCGCTGTCCGAAGCCATTCCGACCGAAGACGGAACACCGGCGGCAAAAGAGGCCGTCGTCAACCGCACCGTTGCGATCAAGCTGCCCAAAGCGCAAAACCTGTCCAGCTGGACACACCGCAATTCCGGGCCGGACCATGCCATGGGCAACGCTGCATTGGGACGCGAGCTCATCCGGCTGTGGTCGGTCAATATCGGAACCGGAAACAGCCGCAAATCACGTCTCAGCGCAGATCCCATCGTCGGGGGCGGCCTGATTTATACGCTGGATGCGCAATCCCGCGTCATGGCGCATTCTCCGATCGGCGCGGCTGCCTGGGTGCGCGACCTGACCCCGGCTTCGGACAAGTCCGACGAAGCGTCGGGGGGTGGATTGGCCTATGCCGATGGCGTGCTTTACGCGACCACCGGTTTTGGAGAGGTGTCGGCATTGCGCGCCGAAACGGGCGCGGTCCTCTGGGTCCAGAAACTGGCGGCCCCGGTGTCTTCGGCCCCGACGATCCACAAGGGACGGGTCTTTGTGGTTTCGCGCGACAATCGCGCATGGGCCTTGAAGACCAAGAACGGCCGGATCGACTGGCAGCAGCAAAGCAGCGCATCCGGCGCTGGCCTCTTTGGGGGCGCGTCACCGGCGATTTCGGGAAAGAATGTCATTCTTCCGTTCAGTTCGGGGGAAATGGTCGCGGCCCTTACGCGCAATGGCCTCAGGGTCTGGAGCGTTGCCGTATCCGGCTCGCGCGCGGGCGAGGTGCGCTCGGACATCGGCGATATCTCCAGCGATCCGGTGGTCACGGGTTCGCGCGTCTACGCGGCCAATCAGGCCGGACGCCTGACCGCGGTTTCGCGTAAAACCGGAGAGCGCCTCTGGACTGCCAACCAGGGATCCTACAGCCCGGTCTGGCCGGTGGGGAATTCGGTTTTTCTGGTGTCTGACAATGCCCAACTTGTCCGGCTTGACGCGCGCAACGGCGAAATCATCTGGGCCGTGGATTTGCCCGCCTTCAGGAAAGACAAAACCCGGAAAGACGCGATTGCGCATTATGGCCCCGTT
The DNA here is from genome assembly GCA_964466385.1 of uncultured Rhodobacter sp. Lineage (GTDB taxonomy): Bacteria > Pseudomonadota > Alphaproteobacteria > Rhodobacterales > Rhodobacteraceae > UBA5972. The sequence continues at coordinate 6,822 of CAYXNM010000053.1, forward strand.
CTGGCGGGGGGGCGTCTGATCGTGGCGTCGGGCGATGGCGGATTGCGCAGTTTTGATCCGGCCTCGGGACAGTTGCTGTCGGTCGTCGATATCCCGTCCGGCGCGGCGTCGCACCCTGCGATCGTGGATGGGGTGCTTTACGTCCTGTCGCAAAACGGACAGTTGAACGCCTACCGTTAGGGCTGCGCCCCAATATCGTGGAAGCAAAGTACGTCAATGATGCGAGTTTTGGAGTAATCCCAACGGCCCGGCTGATTGCCTCTCTCAATTGCTTGTGGGCAGGGCCGCTTCCGGCCAACGTTGAGATTTGCCCCGGTTCAATCCATCCCCGCACGGCCCAGCGCCTGCCCGTGGGGTGGCGTTTGCAACACCGGTTCGGGGCAGTTCATCCCGGCAAAGACCGAACGTAATCAATGGGATGAGCGACATCGGCGAATACGCCAGCCCGCCGGGACGGGCAGGCGCTGGGCCGGGGCGCTTTCAGCGCCTGTTAACCGGCCCGGGGTTAATCTCAATGTTCCCTTCAGGCCGGCTCCGGTCATTCTCACCTACAAAAAAGGGTCAAGGAAAATGGCCGTTGGTATAAGGGGCCAGGGCTGCGCTCGTTCGGGCTTTCCATGCGGTGAAAATCGGTGTAGGGGCGGGGTCTGTTTGTCCTCGGGCCTGAAAATGACCTTCACACTTGCCATTGTGGGACGCCCGAACGTGGGCAAATCCACGCTATTCAACCGACTGGTCGGACGCCGTCTGGCTTTGGTCGACGACCAGCCGGGTGTCACGCGCGATCTGCGCGAAGGCGACGCGCGGCTCGGACCGCTTCGCTTCACGGTCATCGACACAGCCGGGCTTGAAGTCGCGACCGACGAAAGCCTTCAGGGGCGCATGCGCCGCCTGACCGAACGCGCGATCGATATGGCGGATATCAGCCTTTTCATGATCGATGCGCGCACGGGCGTGACACCCGCTGATCGCGTATTTGCCGAGATCTTGCGAAAACGATCGGCGCAGGTCATTCTTGCTGCAAACAAATGCGAGGGTCGCGCGGCCGAGGCCGGTTTGTACGAGGCTTACGAACTTGGGCTGGGCGCGCCGGTGCAATTGTCCGCGGAACACGGGCAGGGTCTTGCGGACCTGACCGAGATGCTGGCCCCGCTGGCGGCGAAAATGGCTGATCAGGGGTACGAGCCGGAAACCGAGATCGATCTGGTTGACGATGATTTCGATCCGGATAGCGACATCACGCACCCCCTGATCCCCGCAGGCAAAGCATTGCAAATCGCGGTCGTCGGGCGCCCGAACGCCGGGAAGTCCACACTCATCAACCAGATCATCGGCGAGGACCGTCTCTTGACCGGCCCCGAAGCCGGGATCACGCGCGATTCAATCTCGGTTCGTTCGAACTGGATGGGCACGGACATGCGCATCTTTGACACGGCGGGAATGCGCAAAAAGGCCCGCGTTCAGGAGAAGCTTGAAAAACTGTCCGTGGCCGACGGATTGCGGGCCGTAAAGTTCGCCGAGATCGTGGTCGTTCTTCTGGATGTCCAGTCGACCTTTGAGCAGCAGGACCTGCGCATTGCCGATCTGGCCGAACGCGAAGGTCGCGCGGTTGTTTTGGCGGTTAACAAATGGGATCTGGAAGGCGAGAAGCAACAAAAACTGCGTGAGCTTCGCGAAAAATTCGAACGCCTGTTGCCGCAGCTGCGCGGTGCGCCGATGGTGATGGTTTCGGCGAAAACGGGCAAGGGGCTCGACCGGCTGAATGCGGCTATCCTGAAAGCCTACAGCGTTTGGAATGCCCGGATATCGACCGCGCGTCTCAATCGCTGGCTCAGCGGTATGCTTCAATCCCATCCGCCCCCCGCGCCGGGGGGAAAACGCCTGCGTCTGCGCTACATGACACAGGTCAAGACCCGGCCCCCCAGCTTTGTCGTCATGTGTTCGCATCCCGATGCGGTGCCCACCAGCTATACGCGCTACCTTGTCAACGGTTTGCGCGAGGACTTTGCCATGCACGGCAGCCCGATCCGATTGTTCCTGCGTTCGCAGTCGGACAAGAATCCCTACAGGGACAAGAAGGAAAAACGCGTCACCAAGCTCAACAAACACCTTGAGGGACGCTGGCAGGGCCAAAAATAGCCTCCGCGTTTACTTGACCGTCAGCGGATGGCGCTCGATGACGGTGTCTCTTTCACCCAACACGTACCAGATTTCGTATTCGCCCGGTTCTTCGGGGGCTGTCATCTCCAGCGGCGAGCCGTATTTGGTGTAAACATATGTATGATACCGGTTGCCCCCGGCGCGGGCGATGGCCAGATAATCGCCCTTGTTGTCAGGACCGGTCCAGTTCACATTCAGCGTTTCCGAAGGTGTCGCGCTGGAGGCTGCGGAAATCGTCGCGTTTACCGGTGCCACGTGGATGTCTTTTTCCGCGAGCACGACATCGGGCGAGGCATTGGCAACATACCGGATCACATAATCGCCCGGTTGGGCGGGCATCTGAACCTCCAGCGGCGAGCCGTAGCTTGTGTAACTGAAATTGACGTATTTCGAGGGCCGGCTGTCTCTGGGGGCGACGGTGATATAGTCGCGCTCGTAATTCGGTCCTTGCCACTCAACCAGCAGTTTTGATCCCGCATTCGCGCTTGCGGGGATGGTGAGCGACGCGCTGACAGGGGTGAGTTCGATCATGCGGCGCGCAATGACCGTATTGCCCTGACCGAGCACATAGCGCAGCTCATACGCTCCGGGGCTGGTCGGCATCTTGATTTCCAGTGGCGTGCCGTAAGACGTGTAGGAAAACCCCCGATAGGCGCTGTCGCGTGAGCCGGGTTCCGCGACGGAAATATAGTCCCGGTCATAGTTCGGACCGCTCCAGCGGACCGCGACATTCGACCCTGCAACCGCGGTCAGGGGCGCGTCGAGCGTCGATTGGACGGCCTTGACGGTGATTTTCCTGGCGAAGATCACGGTGTTGCTTTGCGACATCACATAGCGCACTTCGTATTCCCCCGGTTCGGGGGGCATTTTCAGGCCGAGTGGCGCGCCGCCTTCGGTGTAGGAAAAGGTCGCATATGAGGATCCGCGCGCGCCCGGTGTGGCGGTTGAAAGATAGTCCCGCTTGTAATCCGGTCCGGTCCAGTTCAGCGACAGCGTTTCCCCGGCCAGGGCGGTGTCGGGCAGATCAATTGTCGCGCTGACGGGCAGAACCTCGATGGTCTTGCGCGCAAGGGCAATCCCCCGCGCGTCCAGAACATAGCGGATTTCATAAGTGCCGGGTTCGGGCGGCATCTGCAGGCCAAGAGGCGCGCCGTCTTTGGTGTAACTGTAGGTGATCCACGCCCCGTCGCGCCGATCCGGCGCCGCCGTTGAAAGAAAGTCCTTCTTGTCATCGGGACCGGACCATTCAACGCTGATGGTCTCCCCGGCCAGCGCGGTGTCGGGCGCGCCGAGTGTGGCTTGCGGCAACAGCAGGGGAATGACCAGCGTCACCGTCGTGTTGGTGTTCGCGGAAACGCGGATATCGGCCTGCGCATAGGCCTCGGTCGTGGTCAGCAGCACTTCGGCACGATAATTGCCGGGAAGAAGGGGCAGGTTCAGCCGGTCGTCGCGCTCCATGTCGACAACCGCTTCGCCGGTATCGGTATTGGTGACGGACCAGACGAGGTTTGCAGTCACCCGGTCCCCGTCCTCGCCCTCGATCGCGATAAACCGTACGCGACCGGGTTCAGGCGCTTTGGGTTTGGAGACCGCTTTCAGTGCCAGGGAAAGTTCTGCCGCGTTGGACGCGGTCTGAAAAGTCCCCCCGGTGTTTTCCGCCAGACATTGCAATTGCGCGCGGTCCGACTTGCGGGCGACATCGAAACCGATGACATGGGCTGTGAAATCGACGCCGCTTTCCTCCAGCGTCCTGCCAACCTCGCAGGGATCGAAATCACAGGTTTCCCGTCCGTCCGATACCAATATGACGGTCGCTTTCTCCTCGGTGTATCGCAGTTTTTTGGCCGCGGCGATGACCGCGGCGGAAAGGGGCGTTTTCCCTTTGGGCTTGATTGCATTGACCGCTTTCAGGATGGCGTCGCGGGTGCCGGGGGCCGGTTCGACAAGCGTTTCGATGTCACTGCAATCCCCCTTGCGGCGGTGGCCATAGACCGTCAGCCCCAGATCCTGATCCGCAGGAATGGATTGCAGGAGGCCGCCGATGACGTCCTGGGCGATGGTGATTTTCGCCGTGCCGTCGATCTGCCCCCACATCGAACCGGAGGCATCCAGCACAAGGATCGTCCGGCCGTTCTCCTGTGCCTGTGCCGCCCCTGCCGCCATCACAAAGACCGAAAACAAAGCCCCGAGCAGAAAACGAAACAGAGACATGGACCAACCCCTTTGTACCGATAATATCAAGCGTTTGCAGCCTGCACCCGTTCAGGCGTCCGGCCAAGACGTTTTTTCGCAACAGACGCGGCGCGCGTTCCCGCGCTCAGACCCGGACGACCATATGACGCTGACGGCCGAGTTTTTCGACTTCAAGCTCGACGACCTGCCCGGCGGAAAGGTAAACCGGCGCGGGTTTCATGCCCATGCCCACACCTGCCGGCGTCCCCGTTGCGATGACATCGCCCGGTTCAAGCGTCATGAAACGCGAAAGATAGGCGACGAGCATACGCACCGGGTAAACCATGTTCGCCGTTGTGCCGTTTTGCATCGTTGCGCCGTCGACCTTTGTTGACAGCGACAACGCCTGAGGGTCGGGAATGTCGTCTTTTGTCACCAGCCAGGGACCGATGGGGCCGAATGTGTCATGGCTCTTGCCCTTGGTCATCTGGCCTTGGCGCTGCAACTGAAAGTCACGCTCTGACGCGTCGTTGACCGCGCAATACCCCGCGACGTGGTCCATGGCCTCGCGCTCCGAAACCCCTTTGGCTTTCGTGCCGATGATCACGCCCAGTTCCACTTCCCAATCCAGCGCGGTTGCGCCCGGTGGCAGTTCAAGATCGTCGTCCGGCCCGCAGATCGAACTGGTCGCCTTATGAAAGACCATGGGTTCGCTGGGCAGGGCCATGCCGGCTTCGGCGGCGTGGTCGGAATAGTTCAGCCCGATGCAGACCAGCTTGCGCACGTCGCCAACACACGCGCCGATGCGGGGCGAGCCGGTGACACGCGGCAGTGACTGCACGTCAATTGCCGCAATGGCCGCCAGTGCCTTTGGGCCGATTGTCGCCCCGGTGATGTCCGGCAGGTGTTCGCCCAGATCGCGGATGTTCCCGCTGCCGTCCAATAGTCCGGGTCGCTCGAGACCCGGTTTGCCATATCTCAGAAGTTTCATTCACGACTCCACAGATTTGAGGGCAGCTTAGGCCGTCTCGGGACATCTGGAAAGAGAGGATGGGTTGATTCCAGTCACCGTACTCCAAAGGTCGCATCATTGACGTCCATTGCACGCCGGATTGCCTGCAATCCAGTTCGCGCCCGACCCTCGCGCTTTTCCTGATTTCAATGATGCGAAGTTTGAAACCACGTGACCAGGATGCCGTCGCATGGCTGTTTTTTGTCCCGGATCAAGGGTGGCGCTTGCCTCGTGGCGCGCTAAACTGCAGCGGAACCGGAACACTGCCGGGGATCGGTGAGAGGATCATACGAATGGCACTTGAAGACGCGGCCAAAGATGTGGATGGCGCATTCACGCGCGCTGAATTGAAAGGGATGTCGTCCGAGGCGAATTTCGGCGGCGCGCTCAGTTTCCTGCGTCGTCGCTATACCAAGGATTTGCGCGGGGTCGATCTGGCGATAACCGGCGTGCCCTTTGACAGCGCGGTGACCAACCGCCCCGGCACGAGGCTGGGGCCGCGCGCCCTGCGTGAAGCGTCGGCCCAGCAGGTTTTTGACGCCCCTTACGGTTGGGATGTCAACCCGATGGAGGATTTCGCGCTGGTGGATTATGGCGATCTGGCGTTTGATTATGCCAAGGTTGCCGACTTTCCCAAGCGCCTGCAGGAACATGTCAAGGGCATCCTGGATGCGGGTGCCGATGTTCTGACGCTGGGCGGGGATCACTATATCACCTATCCGGTTCTCAAGGCCCATGCGGAAAAATACGGGCCCCTTTCGCTCTTGCAGTTTGACGCGCATTCGGACACCTGGCCTGACGATGAACCGGACCGCATCGATCACGGGACAATGTTCTACAAGGCCGTGAAAGAGGGGCTGGTGGTGCCCGAACGTTCCGTTCAGGTGGGAATTCGCACGGTGAACGAGGATCCGCTGGGGGTTCACACCATCGACGCTCCACGCGTTCACGCCAGCCAGCCTGCGGATGTCGCAGCACAGATCAGGGCGGTCATCGGGGACAATCCGGTTTATCTGACCTTTGATATCGACGCGCTGGACCCGGCTTTCGCACCGGGCACGGGCACGCCGGTTTCAGGCGGTCTCAGTTCGGCGCAGGCGATCGCGATCCTGCGGGCGCTGGCGGGGATCAACGTGATCGGGATGGATGTGGTCGAGGTTTCCCCGCCCTTTGATCCAACAGGGGCCACGGCCATTGCCGGCGCCCATATGGCCATGGAGTTGTTGTGTCTTTGGGCGGTCAACAAATCCGCGCGCGGGTCATGACGGGGGGTCGGTTCAACCAGCCGCTCGGGGGCAATGAAATGCCGCGTTTTGCGGGGCCGAACACCTTCATGCGCCTGCCTTCGGCAGGGACGGCTGAGGGGCTGGACGTGGCCTTTGTCGGCGTGCCGATGGATATCGGCGCATCATGGCGCTCGGGCACGCGCTTTGGCCCCAAGGCGATCCGGGCGGAAAGTGCGATGCTGCGCCCTTACAACATGGGAACGGGGGCGGCCCCTTTTGATGCGCTCAACTGTGCCGATATCGGGGATGTCGCGGTCAACACGTTTGATCTCAAGGATTCCGTGCGCCGGATCGCGGATTTCTATGACAGGCTGCTGGAACACCCCGTCATCCCCATGACCATGGGTGGCGATCACACGCTGAGCCTGCCGATTCTGCGCGCAATGGCGGGAAAGCACGGTCCGGTGGGGCTGATCCATGTGGACGCCCACGCGGATATCAACCAGCACATGTTCGGCGAGGATATCGCCCACGGCACCCCGTTCCGGCGCGCCCATGACGAGGGTCTGATCGATGACCGGCGCGTCTGGCAGATCGGCTTGCGCGGGACCGGATACGCGGCTGAAGATTTCGACGAGGCGCGGCACTGGGGCTTTCACGTCATTCAGGCCGAGGAGCTTTGGCATCAGTCCCTGAAACCGCTGGCCCGGCGCATCAGCGCTGAAATGGGCGCGGGCCCGGTTTATATCAGCTTTGACATCGACAGTCTTGACCCGGCCTATGCGCCCGGAACCGGAACACCCGAGATTGCCGGGCTGACCACGCCTCAGGCGGTCGAGCTGATCCGCGGTCTGAAAGGGCTGGAGATCGTCGGGTGCGATCTGGTCGAAGTGTCCCCGCCTTACGACACCACCGGGAACACCGCGCTTACGGGCGCAAACCTGCTTTATGAAATGCTGTGCGTTCTGCCGGGCGTTTGCGACGCGACGTGATCAGCGCTGGTGGGCTTTTTGCCAGCCGCGCGGGTCGTCAAGGAAGCTTTGGACCTCCGACAGCGTGGTTTCGTCAAAATCCTCCCCGGCCCGCGCTTGGTTCAGAACATCATGCCAGGTGCAAAGGTGATGCAACGTAATGCCATGATCTCCAAGCGTTTTTTCCGTTTCTGGAAAGATGCCGTAATAAAAGATCACGGCCGTATGGGCGCAAGACGCGCCGGTTTCGCGAATGGCGTCCACGAACGACAGTTTCGAACCGCCGTCCGTGGTCAGATCCTCGACCAACAGGACGCGTTCGCCTTCGCGCATCAGCCCCTCGATCCGCGCATTGCGGCCATACCCTTTGGGCTTCTTTCGGATATAGGTCATGGGCAGGGCCATGCGCTCGGCCACCAGTGCCGCGAACGGAATGCCCGCGGTTTCGCCGCCCGCGATATTGTCAAAGGTCTCTAATCCGGCCTCGCGGTTGACTTTTGCCACCATGAAATCCATCAGCGCGCCCCGCACGCGTGGAAAAGAGATCAGCCGCCGGCAATCGATATAGGTCGGCGAGGGCAGGCCCGAGGCCAGTCTAAACGGTTCCGCCGAGTTGAAATGAACGGCCTTGACGTCCAGCAGCATCCGGGCGGTTTCTTGCGCGATGTCCGGGTTTTGCACGTTTTTGGTGGGTGCCATGGTCTGTTCCTGTTCCTGTTCAGGTTGAGCTTACGCGCCAGCACAACGCAAATCCGGGATCAAAGACGCTGAGCGGGCCATCGGGCGTTGCGATCTTTTCGGGGTCGTGGCCTGGCGCGCCGCGCGTCAGGGTTATGGATTGCGGGCTGGCAGCAAGCCCGTAAAAAGCCGGGCCATTGAGCGAACAAAACGCCTCAAGCCGGTCAAGCGCATTTTCTTCTTCGAACACATGGGCAAGGCAGGCAAGCGTGTTTGGTGCCGAAAAGACCCCCGCGCACCCACAGGCGTTTTCCTTGAGCAGATCGGTATGCGGCGCGCTGTCGGTTCCCAGAAAGAACCGATCATCCCCACCGGTCGCGGCCTTGCGCAGGCTCTGTCGGTGGGATTCACGCTTGGCGACCGGCAGGCAATAGTAATGCGGGCGAATGCCGCCTGCCAGAATGTGGTTGCGGTTGATGATCAGGTGATGCGTGGTGATCGTCGCCGCCAGATTTTTCGGAGCACTTGTCACATACGCCACACCCTGCGTCGTCGTCACATGCTCGAGCACCACGCGCAGATCGGGCAGGCGGGCGCGCAAGGGGTCAAGCACGGTTTCAAGAAACACCGCCTCGCGGTCGAAAATGTCAATCTCGGGGTTCGTGACTTCGCCGTGAACGCAAAGCGGGCAGCCAATGTCGGCCATCTTTTCAAGAACGCCGGTCACGCGCGTCATGTCGCGCACGCCCTGTGCCGAATTCGTGGTCGCCCCGGCGGGGTAAAGTTTCACGGCGCTGATCAATCCGGCTTCAAACCCCTCGGCGACGTCGCTGAGGCGGGTCTCCTCGGTCAGGTAGAGTGTCATCAGCGGTGTAAAATCATGGCCGCGCGGCGTGGCGGCGGTGATCCGGTCACGATAAGCCAGCGCATCCTGCACGGTTACGACCGGGGGGACCAGATTGGGCATGACGATCGCGCGACCGAAATGCCGGCTGGTATGGGGCAGAACTGCGCTCAGCATCCCGCCATCGCGCAGATGCAGATGCCAGTCATCGGGTCTGGCAATCGTGAGGCTGGTTGTCATCGACGTTTCCCGCAGCATTTCGCCGGGCATTTAGCCTTGTTGCCCCAATCTGTTCAAGGGCGCAATTGCGCAGCGCGGCGGGTCTTTGTATTGTCGCGAAAATCAAACGAATACTTATCGGGACGGATCATGTTTTCAAGATTGTTTACCCCCTCCAAACGTCGGTTCGAGGACCTGAGCGAACAGGAAATTCTGGCGCTGGCGATCACGTCGGAGGAGGACGACGCGCGGATCTATCTGGCCTATTCGGAGGGGTTGCGGGCCGATTATCCCGACAGCGCGCGCGTATTTGATGACATGGCGGACGAGGAAAACCAGCACCGCGCATGGTTGATCGATCTGCACAAGAAACGGTTCGGCGATACCATCCCGCTGGTGCGGCGCAACTATATTCAGGGATATTTCCAGCGTAAGCCCGACTGGCTTGTCCGCCCTCTCAGCATTGAAAAGACACGTAAAATGGCCGAGGAGATGGAGCTGCAGGCCCATAATTTCTATTTGGCCGCCCTGAAAAAGTGCAAGGACGCCGACACCCGCAAGCTGCTGGGCGATCTTGCCGCTGCCGAGGCGTCACATGCCTCGCTGGCCGAAAAGCTGGGTCTCAAGCATGTGCCGGCCAGCATCGCCGATCTTGAACATGCAACCGAGCGGCGCCAATTCATCCTGACCTATGTTCAGCCGGGTCTTGCGGGGTTGATGGACGGCTCGGTTTCAACGCTTGCCCCCATATTCGCGGCGGCTTTCGCGACGGGCGACACGTGGCAGACCTTTCTTGTCGGTTTGTCGGCTTCCGTGGGCGCGGGCATCTCGATGGGGTTCACCGAGGTGGCAAGCGACGACGGTGTGATTTCGGGGCGGGGATCGCCCGTCAAGCGTGGGTTTGCGGCGGGAATCATGACCGCGCTTGGCGGGCTGGGGCATGCGCTGCCTTACCTCATTTCCGACTTCTGGACGGCGACGAGCGTCGCCATCGCCGTTGTCTTCATCGAGCTTTGGGCCATCACATGGATCCAGCACCGTTACATGGAAACACCGTGGTTGCGCGCGTCCTTTCAGGTGGTGCTGGGGGGCGCGCTGGTTTTTGCCGCAGGTGTTCTGATCGGCCTTGCCTGACGCGGCCGGTTCATAGGTCTACGCTCTGGGGATCCTCTGATTTACGCGTCCCGACATTTTGCAAAAAATGTCAGCCCCCGCCCGCCCC
>CAYXNM010000054.1:0-17306 GCA_964466385.1 uncultured Rhodobacter sp.
CCGGTGGTATCATTGCGTCGGCATGCGAAAATGCTTGGACAGTTTCAATCCCTGTCCCTGATAGTTCGACCCCATGCCCGCACCATAAAGCAGGTCGGGAATCCCGGCCATGTGTTCATACACCAGACGCCCGACGATCTGTCCGTGCTCCAGTGCAAACGGAGCTTCGTGGCAGCGCACCTCCAACACCCCGCGCGACCCTTTTCCGCCGGCATTGGCATGACCAAAGCCCGGGTCGAAAAAACCGGCGTAATGGACGCGAAATTCGCCGACCATGGCAAGGTAAGGTGCCATTTCGGCGGCAAATCCGGGCGGGATATGGACGGCTTCGCGGCTGACCAGAATATAAAACGCGTCCGGGTCAAGAATGATGCGCCCGTTTTCGGTGCGGATTTCGGCCCAGAAATCGCGCGCGTCATAAGCGCCGATCCGGTCAAGATCGATCACCCCGGTGTGGGGCTTGGCGCGATAGCCCACAAGATCGCCCTTGCGTGGTTCAAGATCGACGGAAAAGCCAAGACCGTTGTCGATATGCGCAGGCCCTGAAACCAGCGTTTCGGTGGCATGAAGGGCGGCCAGTTCCGTGTCCGGCAATTGCGCCTGACCCGTGCGAAACCTGATCTGGTTGAGCCGCATTCCCGGACGCACGAGGACCGAGAACGAACGGGGACAAATCTCGGCATAAAGCGGGCCGTGATAGCCTTTGTCGATCCGGTCGAACTCCACCCCCCTGTCGGTGATGAGGCGCGTCAGCAAGTCAAGCCGCCCGGTCGAGCTTTTTGCATTGGCCACCGCGCTGGTATCCTTTGGCAGGCAGAGCGATTCCATCAGCGGCACCACATAGACGCACCCTTTTTCAAGAACCGCGCCGTTTGTCAGATCCATGCGGTGCATCTCGAATTCACGCAAACGCCCGGCCACGGTCTTTTCGGGACCCGTCAGGAAACTGGCCCGGACGCGAAAAGCGGTGGTTCCAAGCCTCAGGTCAAGGCTGGCGGGTTGAATCTGACCGTCGGGAAAAGCAAGGGGCGCGGTGATTGCCCCTGATTCTGTCATTTCGGCGATGGTCTGGGATGGAAGAACACCGGTGCGCGAAACTGTCATCGGGTTGCCTCTGGATTGCGCCCGAAGGGCGGATGCGGGCGGTTTTTGGTCGGGCTAGCAGGATTCGAACCTGCGACCTCTCGTCCCCCAGACGAACGCGCTACCAAACTGCGCTATAGCCCGAACAGGGCGTGTTATAAGCGTTTTGCGGACAGGGGCAAGCGTGAAACGGCGCGGTTGAACGCGGGGTGTCCGAGGTGAGGTTCAAGGCTGCGGCATTCCCTGCGCGACCCGGTCGCGAAGCGCCTGCAGGCGCTGGTAAAGCGCGATGATCCGGTCCGTGCGCGCGGCCTTGTCGATCTCGGCAACGGCGATGACATCGGGGCGCGGCAGGATGACGTCGCCCGGACCACCATCGGGTGCGCGGCCCCTTGGTGCCGGATGTGCGATCTCCGGAGCGCCGGGGATATCGAGCAATGCCGCGGGCGCCGGATCTGTGCCGGTCGATGCACCTTCTTGGCTTTCGTCCGGCTCCGGAACCTCCGGTTTCAGGTCGGGCGCCGGTGGTTGAGCGGGTGTTTCCTCCACAAAAGAAAGGTCATCAAGTGCTTCAAGACAAAGGGAATTTACGTGTTTCACCCCCTTTTCACGCAGGATTTTCTGAACGCCCTTGATGGTAATGCCATCGTCATGCAGCAAACGGCGGATGCCGCCGAGCAACAGCATGTCATTGGGGCGGTAATAGCGTCGCCCCCCCGCCCGCTTGACCGGTTTGATCTGCTTGAAACGGCTTTCCCAGAATCGCAGCACATGGGTCGGAATGCTCAACCATTCCGAAACTTCACTGATGGTTCTGAATGCTTCGCGCGATTTCGCCATTTTGCCGCTGCCCGGTTACTTTCTGTTCCCGTCGGCGACGCGTTCTTTCATCAGGTGCGAAGGGCGGAATGTCAGCACGCGACGCGGATGTATGGGCACTTCCTCGCCGGTTTTCGGGTTGCGCCCGATGCGTGCGGTCTTGTCGCGAAGTCCAAAGGTGCCGAAGGACGAAATCTTGACGTTCTGCCCGGATGCCAACGCATCGGACATATGTTTCAGAACGGACTCCACCAGGTCGGCGGATTCATTACGCGACAGGCCCACCTCGCGAAAAACCGATTCGCTTAGATCCATGCGCGTTAGTGTTTTGTCACTCATAACGTGTCCCCCCAAAAGACTGTTGGAGTGAAGATAAAAAGAAAGGGAATTAGGAGTCAATATCAACAGATTGGAAACAGGCGATAAATTGCCGTTAACCGTCTACCAGCGCAGGACGATGGCCCCCCAGACCAGCCCGCCACCGATCGCTTCGGCGACCAGAAGGTCGTTCGGCTTGATCTGACCCGCGCGTTTGCCCACGGAAAGCGCCAGGGGAATCGACGCCGCCGACGTGTTGCCGTGGTCCTGAACGGTCACCACCACGCGATCCATCGGAACGCCCATTTTCTGCGCGGTCGACTTGATGATCCGCAGGTTTGCCTGATGCGGGACGACCCAATCGACATCCGCCCCCGAAAGGCCTGCCTTGCCCAGGGCCGCATGGGCCGTCTGGGCCAGTTTCTGGACGGCGTGCTTGAAAATCTCGCGCCCCTCCATTCTCAAGACACCGCTCGTCTGGGTCGAGGAAACGCCCCCGTCCACGAACAGCAGTTTGTTGAAGCGCCCGTCGGAATGCAGGTCGCTCGCCAGAATGCCCCGATCCCGGGGCGCGCCTACGCCCGGTTGGCCTTCCAGCACCACCGCACCGGCGCCGTCGCCGAACAGGACGCAGCTTGCGCGGTCCGACCAGTCCATGATCCGCGAAAAGGTCTCGGCACCGATAACCAGAACCCGGCGCGCCTGCCCGGAAACGATCAGGGCGTTGGCGTTGGACATTGCAAACACGAAGCCCGCGCAAACCGCCTGAATATCAAACGCGAAACCGCCGGTCATCCCGATGGCGGCCTGAACCTTGGTCGCGGTCGAGGGAAAGGTCTGGTCCGGGGTCGACGTCGCGACAATGATCGCGTCGATGTCGTCAGCGCCCAGGGCTGCATCGGCCAGCGCCGCGTTTGCAGCCTTGATCGCCAGGTCCGAGGTCAATTCATCCTCGGCCGCGAAATGGCGTCTTTCAATGCCGGAGCGCGAGCGGATCCACTCGTCGCTGGTATCGAGCCATTTTTCGAATTCGCTGTTGGGAACAACCCTTTCGGGCAGATAATGGCCGACGCCAACGGCAACAGCCCGGTTACATTTCATCATAGTTCACTCTTGAGCGCCGCCGGAGCCCGCATCTTCGCGCCCTTGGGTTTCAGATGCAACCCGCGCCGCCAGCTTTTCTGTAAATCCGCTTCGCGCCAGACCCGCGGCCAGCTCGATCGCCGCTGAAACGCCCGTGGCGTCCGCGTCTCCGTGTGATTTCACGACGATGCCGTTCAACCCCAGAAACACGCCGCCATTGACGCGCCGGGGATCGATCCTTTTTGTCAGCCGGCTGAGCGAGGTCAGCGCGAACAGCGCCCCGAGGCGGGAAAGCAACGTATGGCGAAAGGCAAGCTCCAGCTTGGCGCGGACGAACGTGGCGGTTCCCTCGGCCGTTTTCAATGCGATATTGCCCGTGAAACCGTCGGTCACGATGACGTCGACCCGGTTCGACGGAATGTCCCCACCTTCGACGAAACCGACAAAATCGAATTGGTGCTCGGGTGCTGCGGACGCGATCAGATCATAGGCGTCCTTCAGCCCCGAACGGCCTTTGTGTTCCTCGGTTCCGACGTTCAGAATGCCGACGCGCGGACGCGCCAGTTTCATCCCGTTTCGTGCGTAAGACACGCCCATCAGCGAAAACTGCAGCAGATCGCGGGGTTCCGCCCTCACATCCGCACCCACATCGAGCATGACGTTGAACCCCTGCGGGTTGTCGGACGGCCAGTAGATCGCGATGGCCGGGCGCGAAACGCCCGAGGCTTTTCGCAGCCGCACCATGGCGACCGCCATCAGGGCACCGGTGTTCCCGCAGGAAACGGCGGCCAGCGCCTCGGCGTTGCGAACACTGTCGATCGCGCCCCACATGCTGGTGCCCTTGCCGTGGCGCATGACGTGGCTCGGCTTTTCTTCCATGGAAACGGTTTTTTCGCTGTGGCGGATGTCGCAAAGGGCGGTCAGATGACGCCGTTTGGCGATCAGGCGGTTCAGTTGCTTTTCGTTGCCGTGAACGATGAACCGGATATTGCCATCGCGCGCGGCCATGCGCGCCATACCGGCGACGACGGCCGCGGCACCCCGGTCGCCGCCCATGGCGTCAACCGCAATGACCACCCCGGACGGGGAGGCACCTGATGTGTCCTTTCGGGCCGTCATGCATCACCGCCCAGGGCTGATTGCTTACGCCGCGTCGTCGTCCAGATCGATGTCGTCCGCCTGCGCGATGACTTCGCGGTCATCGTAATGGCCACAGGCCGCGCAAACGTGATGCGGGCGTTTGAGTTCGCCGCAGTTCGAGCATTCGTTCGGATTGTCGGCCACAAGTGCGTCATGCGAGCGACGCTGGTTGCGCCGGGATTTGGTGATTTTATTCTGTGGGACAGCCATTGGTCGACCTCGGTTGTTTGAGCGCTCGTGCCCATATTTGATCCCGGCACCAGCATGCGCCGCGCCCACGCGCAGCCACGAACCAACCCGGGGGGGAAAGGAAGCCGCGAAAATAGACGGAAAACCAAGTTTCGCAACCCCTTATTCATGCATTAACGCCGCTTTTTGGACAATTTGTCCCTGAGTTCGGCAAGAGATGCAAAGGGTTTTGTCTCTTCGGGGGATATGGGATCTGATCCGGGGGGCGAAATCGTGAAGTCTCCAGGGTGAACGTCCGGCGCGTGGGGATATTGAGGCAACTCAAGCGCCAGTGATTCCTCCATGACCTGCCCAAGGTCGATTTGATCGCCCAGAAGTTCGATTTCGTCGTTGCCGTCGAATTCCACCTCGCTTGCCTGTGGGGCCGGTCCGGGGTCCTTCACGAACAGCCGGGTGAGCGCGACATCCATCCGTGTCGTGACCGGTCTGGACGTGACAACGCAGTTTTGCACAACGGTTGCGCCCAGTTCCCCGCGCAGGCGCCAACTGGCCCGGCCCTCCGGCGAAAGGGTGCCCTGAAACCTCAGTTTGCGGATTTCCCGGACGCCCAGAAAGCGGGCAAGTTCCCCCCGTGATGTCGTGCCCGGCGCCAGCAGAAACGGGTTTTCCGAGTTCGCGGAAAGCGACTGCACGTCGACAATGCCCGCACCTCCGTCGCGGTCTGCGGGACTGGTTTCCTTGCTGCGCGGCTTATTCATGCAACCCCTTGGCACTAAAATCTGTAAACAGATTCAACATTGTTGCTTGTTTTGCACGTGTTCGCTAAGCCGACAAGTAAGATATTTGTTTGGCAAGGGGCGGGAATGTCGCAAAAACCTCAGACGAAGACCGCGGGGCGGTCAGGGCCGGCGAAGCTTTGGCTGACGGGCGCATTGCTGTCGGTTCTGATCGGTTGTTCCGCGACGTTCTCCAACCACGGCTACGCGCCGACGGATGCCGAGCTTGAAAACGTCATCGTCGGTGTGGATACACGGGCGTCGGTCGAGGAAACCATTGGTCGTCCCGCCAGTACCGGGGTTCTGACGGAAGGTGGCTGGTATTACGTTTCCAGCCGCGTTCGGCATTTCGCCTACAAACAGGACGAGGTCATCGACCGCCAACTGGTGGCGATCTCGTTCAACAAGCGCGGATCGGTGGTCAATGTGGAAAGGTTCACGCTGCAGGATGGCCGCGTCGTGGCGCTGACCCGTCGCGTGACCAAGACCGGCATCAAGGGTGTTTCGTTCATTCGCCAGATGCTGGGCAATATCGGCAACTTCAAGCTGGAAGATCAGCTCTGATCTTCTTCCCCTGCCTTGAAATCCAACGCAACGCCGTTGATGCAGTAGCGTAAACCTGTCGGGGCGGGGCCGTCGGGGAACATGTGGCCAAGATGCGCGTCGCAGCGTGCGCAGAGGACCTCGGTCCTTTTCATCAGCAGGCTGTTGTCGGCCCGCGTCGCGACCGCCTCGCTCTTGACGGGATCAAAGAACGACGGCCAGCCTGATCCGGACTCATACTTGGTTTCGCTGGAAAAGAGCGGCGCACTGCAGCAGACGCAGTGGAATGTCCCGCCCCCGGAGGGGAAGGTCTCGTGGCTGAATGCGCGTTCCGTACTGCCCTTGCGGGTGACCTGAAATGCCAGATCGGACAGTTGATCCCGCCATTCGTCGTCTGTTTTCACCGTTTTCGTCGCCATCGCCATCGCCCCCTTTGCTGCCTGCCTCTTGGTCCTTGTTTCCAGAGACCTGATGATGTTTAGTTTCGACCGCAAGCGTTGCCCGAGTTCTTGCCCCGTGTCAAAACGACAATTTGGTGAACACCGTGACAAAAGGTCGATACAATGCGCGCTTCGTTGACGCGACCGGCGGCGCCTTTCGCGATCTTCTCGATCTTCGGGCGCGGTGTTTCCGCCCGGATGATCCGGTGGCGGATGACCGGGACGGCTTTGACGATTTGTGCCGCCATGTCCGCGTTGCCGATACAAGCGACGACACGGTGGTGGCGACGTTCAGGGTCATGCCGCTCTGCGATGGTTCGGATATCGCCAACAGCTATGCCGCGCAGTTCTATTGCCTTGACGCGCTTTCCTCCTATCGCCAACCCATGGCCGAGTTGGGGCGGTTTTGCGTGGATCCTGATCGGCACGACCCCGACATCTTGCGGGTCGCGTGGCAGGAACTGGCGAGGTTTGTCGACGACGAAAAAGTTGGAATGCTGTTTGGCTGCTCGTCCTTCAAGGGAACCGACCCCGGTCGGTGGCGGCGGTCCTTTTCGATGTTATCACAAAAATATCTGGGCCCGAAATACCGGCTGCCGACCAAACGCGCCCGGTCGGTTGTCGATCTAGAGGTATCAGGGCAGGTTAAAGAGAATTTTTCCGCACATGATATCAAGGAATTACCAGCCATTCTTCATCTATACCTGACACTGGGCGGGTGGGTTTCCGACCACGCGGTCATCGATCGCGATCTTGATACGATACATGTCTTTACCGGACTGGAGATTGCAGGCATACCGCCCCGAAGGGCAAGATTCCTGCGAGGGGAATAGCGCATTAAATCAACATATTGTAGTTGGTTGTTGAGTAACATCATCATCTGCGACGCATTCACCCTTGTTATTGACTGATCAGTCAATAATACCCGTTTAGGGAGAGAAGGCGACGTTAACAGCCCGAAAAACAACGCAAAAACTGGATGATGAACGTCAGCCGCCCGTATGGCTCATATGCCTGGAAACCCGGCCCTGAACGTCGTTCCGGCCATATTCGAAATCATGGCCCTTTGGTTTGCGTCCGATGGCCTGTTGAATATGTGTGATCACAACGCTGTCGTCCCGCGGGTTGTCCCGCAGCGCACGCCGCAGGTCATATTCGCCTTCCTGCCCCAAACAGGGGTAAAGTTGTCCCGTGCAGGTCAGACGAACGCGATTGCACGATTCACAGAAATTATGTGTCAGCGGGGTGATGAAACCGACTTTCTGACCCGTTGCGCGCAAACGTTTGTAGCGCGCCGGTCCGCCGGTTGTTTCGCTCAGATCATCCATGCCATAGCGTTGTGCCAGTTCGGTCTGAATGTCCTTGAGCGACCAGAATTGCGTCAGCCGTTCGCTGTCGCCGATGTCGCCCATTGGCATGACCTCGATCAGCGTAAGATCCATGTGGCGCGCGGCGCACCAGTCCGTGATCGCGAACAGCTCGTCGTCATTGGTGCCCTTCAGGGCCACCATGTTGATCTTGACCCGCAGCCCGGCTTCCTGCGCCGCGTCGATCCCGTCCAGAACCTGATCAAGACGACCCCATCGGGTGATCTTCGCGAATTTCTCGCGATTGAGCGTATCAAGCGAAACGTTGATTCGCCTGACGCCCGCATCGGCCAGGTCCTTGGCGTATTTCCGCAATTGCGATCCGTTGGTCGTGAGCGTGAGTTCCGACAGCGCACCGCTTTCAAGATGTCGCGACATGGAACGGAAAAACGCCATGATGCCGCGCCTTACCAGTGGTTCGCCACCAGTGACACGCAGTTTCCGAACGCCTTGCGAAATGAAGAGCGAACAGAGGCGATCCATTTCCTCAAGGCTGAGCAGTTCTTTCTTCGGCAGAAATGTCATGTCCTCGGACATGCAGTAGACACAGCGGAAATCACAGCGGTCCGTCACCGAAACCCGCAGGTAGGTGATCGCGCGCTGAAAAGGATCGCTGAGTTTCGGTTCGGTCCGCATCGTGCCAATTTATGGTAGCGGCCACACCGACACAAGACGTTGAATGGCATCGCGATGCGAATTAGGGTGGTCTTATGGACGCAGCTCTTTTTCTTGGCACGCGGAGTCGCACGTCGGTTCTGCTGGTTGTGCTGGCGGTTTCACTTGCCGGGTGCGGCTGGAAACTGTTTCGCCGCCCGACCCTGGCAAAGGCCCCGACGCAGGTCGAATGCGCGGACGGCGACACGGTGTGTCTGGGCGTACAACACGCCGGTCCTGACACAATCCGGCCCATGCCACGCAAGGCCACCCCGACGGGCGAGGGATTCGTGCAAGGTCAGGAACCCGAAGAACTGGACAAGACGACGGACGCTGAAAAGGTATCCGCGCACGATACCACGGACGCTGGCACGCGCCTGGGAACGACGATCGCGTCCCTGGGTGACGTGGCCGAGCAGGGTTTCTGGCTGAAAACTCCGCTTGTGATCGAGGAGCAGGCGGGGCGCGTCGTTTGGGCGGACAATGGCAACAGCGTCAATGTCACGCTCTTTCCAAAACAGGGGGAAAAGACGTCGGGCAGTCAGGTGTCGCTTGCGGCGATGCGCGCGCTTGGCATTCCGCTGACGACATTGCCCGAACTGATCGTTTTCGCGAATTAGGATTGCCCGATGCAAGATCGCCGTGTTTTCAGAACCCAAGCGGACTGGCGCTCGATGCGTGCGGATTTTCGCTGGCGCGTTCCGGACTATTTCAACATTGCCCAAGCGTGTTGCGACAGCTGGGGCGCCCGCGACCCCGACAAGACCGCGCTGATCCATGTCCACGAAAACGGCGCGCGGGACGTTTACAGTTTTGGCCGGCTGCGGGCGGCATCGAACGGGCTTGCCAATGCCCTGACGGCGCGGGGTCTTGGGGAAGGGGCGTGTTGCGCCGTTTTGCTCTCGCAGTGCCCCGAAGTGCTGATTTCCCATTTCGCGATTTACAAAAAAGGCATGATCACGCTGCCGCTCTTCACGCTCTTTGGCGAGGAGGGGTTGGAATACCGGCTAAGGGATTCAGGCGCGCGGGCGGTCATAACGGACCACGAGAACGTTCATAAGGTTCTGAATATACGGGATAAACTTCCGGACCTATCGGTCATTTATGTTGTCGGCAAGGCCCCCGCCGGCACGTTCGATTATTGGGCGGACATCTCAGCGTCGCGGGATGATTTTCGCGCCGTGCCGACCCGCGGCGAGGACCCGGCGCTTATCGTTTATACGTCCGGCACGACCGGTCCGCCCAAAGGGGCGCTGCATGCGCACCGGTTCCTGCTGGGCCATTGTCCGGCGGTCGAGCTTCAGCACGAGTTCTTTCCCAAACCCGGCGATATCGGCTGGACACCTGCGGACTGGGCGTGGGTTGGCGGGCTGATGAACACCGCGATGGCCTGCCTTTACTATGGTGTGGTGCTGGTGTCCCACCGGATGGCGCGTTTTGATCCCGATCGGGCCTATGGTCTGATCGGACGGGAACACATCCGCAACATGTTCCTGCCCCCGACCGCGCTGAAACTGATGCGCCAGGTCAGCGCTCCTCCCGGTCTTGATGTCCGAACGATCATGTCCGGGGGCGAGTCGCTGGGCGCGGACATGCTGGACTGGGGAAAATCCGAGTTGGGGATCGCGATCAACGAAACCTATGGGCAGACGGAGTGCAACCTGTGCCTGACGTCTGCGGCGGGGATGGGCATTCAGAAGGCCGGTGCAATCGGCAAACCGGTTCCGGGCTTTGACGTTGCGATCATTGACGAAAACGGAGACGAGGTGCCGCGCGGCACCCGTGGCGAAATCGCCGTGAAACGGCAAACCCCTGTGATGTTTCTGAAATACTGGAAACAGCCCGAAAAGACGGCGGCGAAATTCATCGGTGACTGGATGAAGACCGGTGACCTGGGGGTCATGGACGATCAGGATTACGTCACCTTTTCGTCGCGTGATGACGACGTGATCACCTCCAGCGGCTACCGGATCGGGCCGACCGAGATCGAAAACTGCCTGACGGGCCACCCGGACGTGGCCATGGCCGCCGCTGTGGGTGTGCCTGACCCCGTGCGCACCGAGATCGTGAAAGCGTTTGTCGTTTTGCGCAAGGGTGCCTCGGGCGAAGGGTTGGAAGCGGCCCTGATCGCGCGTGTGCGCGAACGCGTTTCGCCCCATGTGGCACCGCGTCTTGTCGAAGTGATCGATGATATGCCCATGACCGCCACGGGCAAGATTATCCGGCGCGAACTGCGCGAGCGCCCCTGACGCCGCCGTTTGGCCGGGGTCGTCACCCCACGTCGTCAAGGTATTTGGCGGCCTCGCGCCGGGCAAAGGGTTTCATGGTCTGCCCATGGGCGGCAAGAAAACCCCGAACCCGGTCGGGATCGCGTTTGGACAGGTCACGCAGCCACCATGCGACGGCTTTCTGGATGAACCAGTCGCGGTCGGTCACGTATCCCGCCGCCCAGGACAGAATGCGTTCGCGCGCGGCCCTCTCGGCAGGTTTCGGGTGGCGGTTCTTGCCCCACGGCAGGGTCATCACCAGCGCGGCGCGCCGCGTCCACATATGATCCGATGTCGTCCATGTCTCGACCACATCGAGCCGCGAAGGATCAGCCGTCAGACGCTTCTGCCCGGCAATCGAGGCGTGATCGGCAATCGCCCAGCTGTCGAAATCCGGTGTCCAGCTTTCAATCAGATCCCAAACGGCCCGATCCGGCGAAATGCGCGCCTGCGTCAGCAGTTTGGCTGCCGCCAGACGGCATTCGAAAATGTCGGAGGACCAAAGATCACGTGCAAGGGTCACGCGCCCGTCAAGTGTCAGGCGGGTACGCCACGCTTTGGTCAGTTGATTGATCGTCGGATTGTTGACCCCCAGATACCGCCGGTCGACCTTGTGATAGGCCCGTGCTCCTTCGGCACGCCCCGGTTCGATGTGGTGTTCCAGCTCTTGCAGGGCGTCGCTGAAATTCACTCCACCGTCACCGATTTCGCCAGGTTTCGCGGTTGATCCACATCGGTGCCTTTCGTGACGGCCGTGTAGTAAGCCAGCAGTTGCGCAGGGATCGCATAGACGATCGGGGCCAGAAAATCGGTGACATCGGGCATGATCAGGGTTTGCCAGACGCCTTCGGAGGCGATCTCGGCCCCGGCCTTGTCGGTCACCAGAACGATTTTGCCGCCGCGCGCCATGACCTCCTGCATATTGCTGACGGTCTTGTCAAAGAGCCGGTCATGGGGCGCCATGACGATCACGGGAACATTCTTGTCCACCAGTGCGATGGGGCCGTGTTTCAATTCGCCGCTGGCGTAGCCTTCAGCGTGTATATAGCTGATTTCCTTCAGTTTAAGGGCACCCTCCATGGCCAGCGGATACATGACGCCGCGCCCCAGAAAAAGGATGTCGCGCGCTTCGGCCAGTTTGCGGGCGATGGACCTGATCTTGTTGTCCTTTTCCAGCGCCGCGCGCACCGTGGCCGGGATGGTGGCCAGGGATGCGGCCATGGATGCCTCATCCTTTGCGCTCAGATGCCCGCGTTGGCGCGCCGCGATCATGGCGAGCGCAGCAAGCGCAACCAGCTGGCAGGTAAACGCCTTGGTCGAGGCGACCCCGATCTCGCGCCCCGCATGGATCGGCAGAACCAGATCGCTTTCCCGCGCAATCGTGCTTTGGGTCGTGTTGACGACCGAGATGATTCGTTTGACGTTGTCCCGGCAATACCGGAGGGCTGCCAGTGTATCGGCGGTTTCGCCAGATTGGCTGACGAAAAGTGCGGTCGAGTCCGGTGACAGCGGCGGTTCGCGGTAGCGAAACTCGGACGCCACGTCCAGTTCGACGGGCAGGCGGGCGAGGTGCTCGAACCAGTATTTTGCCACGTTGCAGGCGATATGGGCGGTGCCGCATGCCACCATCGTCAAGCGATCGATGGTGCTGAAATCAACCTCGTCCGCCCCCATGCGGACGGAGGCGCCGTCCTTGGACAGGTAATGGGAAATGGCGTCGCCCAGGACCACGGGCTGCTCGGCGATTTCCTTGGCCATGAAATGCTTGAACCCGCCCTTGTCCGCGGCGGCGGAGTCCATCTGGATATCCTGAACTTCCCGGTTGGCATGCCGCCCGCTGGCGTCAAAGATTTCGGTGTCCTGGCGGCTGAGGATGGCCCAGTCGCCTTCTTCCAGATAGGTGATCCTGTCGGTCATGGGCGCCAGCGCCAGCGCGTCCGAACCAACGAACACCTCGCCGTCGCCATGCCCGATCGCCAGCGGAGAGCCCTTGCGCGCGGCGATCAGAAGATCGTCCTCGCCCTCGATCAGAAAGCAAAGCGCGAACGCGCCGTCAAGCCTGCCAATGGTCGACCTGGCGGCCTCTTTCGGGTCCAGACCATCTGCAAGCAATCCCTGAAAGATCATCGCGACGGTTTCGGTGTCGGTCTCGGTCTCGAATTGCTGCCCGTTTTCGGCCAGTTCCGCCCGCAATTCGCGAAAATTCTCGATGATCCCGTTGTGAACGACTGCGACGTTGCCGGCCCTGTGCGGATGCGCGTTGCTGATCGAGGGCGCGCCATGGGTTGCCCATCGGGTGTGCCCGATGCCCGCTTTGCCGCGCAGGGGCTCATGCACCAGGAGATCGCTGAGGTTGATCAGTTTACCCAAAGCGCGCCTGCGTTCCAGCACGCCATCGTTAACCGTGGCAATCCCCGCACTGTCGTACCCGCGGTATTCAAGCCGTTTCAGCGCATCAAGAATGATGGGCGAAACTTCGTGTTTTCCAAGGATACCGACAATACCGCACATGGGGTTAATCCTTGTTTTGGGCTGATTTTTTTGCCCGGAGCCGCGCCAGATAGCGGGATACGAAACCCGGAATGTTCTTCTGTTCGGCGCGCGCCAGCGCCAGCGCACCGTCGGGGACGTCTTTCGTGATCACAGCACCCGAACCGGTCATGGCGTCGGATCCGATCGCGACCGGGGCGACCAGTGCCGTGTTGGACCCGATGAAGGCGCGTTCGCCGATGGTGGTGCGGTGCTTGAGAACGCCGTCATAATTGCACGTGATCGTGCCGGCCCCGATATTGGCACGCGCACCGATATCCGCGTCGCCCACATAGGAAAGGTGGTTGATCTTGGCCCCCGGAGCGACCCCGGCGTTCTTGATTTCCACGAAATTGCCGATATGGCAGTCTTCGCCGATTTCGGCGCCGGGACGGAGGCGGGTGAATGGACCGATGGTTGCACCGGCACTCACGTGACATCCTTCAAGATGACAAAACGCGCGGATTTCGGCGCCCGTCTCAACCGTCACGCCGGGGCCGAAGACAACATTGGGGCCGACAATCACGTCGCGGCCCAGATGGGTGTCCTGGGCGAAGTATACGGTTTCCGGCGCGCTGAGGGTGACGCCGTTGGCCAGCGCCTCGTCCCGGCGTCGGGTTTGAAAAAGAGCCTCCGCCCGTGCCAGTCCCGCACGGCTGTCAATGCCCATGGTTTCGCGTTCTTCGGCAATAACGACCCCACATGACGCGCCCTCGGCGTTCGCAACCGCCACGATATCGGTCAGGTAATATTCACCGCTGGCATTTTTGTCATCGATCGCGGCGATAAGGTCAAACAGCCGTCGTCGATCCGCGCAGATCGCACCCGAATTGCACAGATCAATGGCCGCCTGTTCAACCGATGCGTCCTTGGCTTCGACAATCGCGGTCAGGTAACCAGCGTCGTCGGTGATCAGGCGTCCGTAGCGCGCGGGGTTCTCAGCGCGGAACCCGAGAACGACCACGTCGTTTCCGGCCCGTCGCATGTCCAGAATTTTGCGCAGAGTTTCGGGTTGCACAAACGGCGTATCGCCCAGCAAGACGATCACATCACCGTCAAAATCAGCCAATGCGCCGCGTGCCTGATCGGCCGCATGTCCCGTGCCAAGTTGTTCTTCCTGAACGACGATTTCTGCGTCCGGCTCAAAGATGTGCGCGGCGTCGGCAACTTCTTTGCCCCCGAACCCCGTCACCACGATTTGCCGTTCGACCCCGATTTCGCGGCCCAGAGCCAACCCGTGGGCAAGCAAGGGCACCCCGCCCAGACGGTGCAGCACCTTGGGGAGGTCCGAGTTCATGCGCGTGCCGTTCCCGGCAGCAAGAATAATCAGGGCAGTTGCCATCTGGGGGCCTTTGAAATCCATCGTCAGCGCTTCGTTTTAGCTGTCTTGGCGGGTCGCGCAAAGCGAAAGATCATCAACAATACTTTCCGTTCGTTACACAACGTGCCAAACAAGGCCGCAAATCAGCGGAAAGTGGCCGATGCCTCAGACAGTTGTATTCGATCTCGATGGAACGCTTGTAGATACCAGCGGTGACCTTATTGCCGCGGCGAACGCGTGTTTTGTCGGCATCGGCACGGGAAAGCCGCTTGATCCCGAAGCCGACCGGATAACAGCCTTTCACGGCGGGCGCGCCATGTTGCGACTGGGGTTTGAGCGGCTGGATCGACCGTGGGACGAAGGCGATATCGACGCGCTTTATCCAGGACTGCTGGATCATTATGCGTGCCACATCGATGTTTTCAGCACGATCTACCCCGGCGCGGTTGCGGCGATCGACCGCCTGCTGGCGCGGGGCGCGCGTCTTGGCATCTGCACCAACAAACCAGCCACGCTTGCGGATGAACTGCTCAGACGGCTGGGTCTTCTCGACCGTTTCCACGCCATGCTCGGGGCCGACAGTCTGGCCGTGCGCAAGCCCGATCCGGAACATTTGATCCAGACCATCCTGCGCGCGGGCGGACATGTGGACAACGCGGTTCTGATCGGGGATACGATGAATGACGTCACGGCGGCGCGCGGTGCAGGGGTGCCCTGCGTTCTGGTCGCTTTCGGCCCGGAAGGTCGCGCGGTCGCGAAAATGCGGCCTGACGGATTGCTTGACAGCTATGATGCGCTGGATGATGTCCTTGGCGGTTTGGCCGCCAAGCGACTGGACGCGCGTTGAACACGGGATTTGAAGGTTGGAATGAGCGAAAAGTTTCACGGAAGTTTCACCCAGCAGGCGCCGATCCCCCAAGACGCGATTGACGCGGCTGTCGAGGTCATGCGCTCGGGCCGGCTTCACCGCTATAATGTCGCTGACGGTGAAGCGGGTGAAGTGGCGCTGCTGGAAAAGGAATTTGCCCAAGCGACCGGGGCAAGGTTCTGTCTCGCCGTGGCCTCGGGCGGTTACGCGCTGGCAACCGCGTTGCGCGCCGCCGGTGCCCGGCCGGGCGAGATCGTGTTGACGAACGCGTTTACGCTGGCGCCGGTTCCCGGTGCCATCGCCGCGGTCGGGTGCGTGCCGCATTTCGTGGAAATCACCAGCGACCTTGTGATCGATACGGCGCATCTGGAGGCGCAGATCAGCCGTCTGAAACCGCGTTTCCTGATGCTGAGCCATATGCGTGGCCATGTCGGCGACATGGACGAACTCATGGCGCTCTGCGGGAAACATGGCGTCAGCGTGATCGAGGATTGCGCCCACACCATGGGCGCGCGTTGGAATGGCGTCGTCTCGGGGCGCCATGGCCGGGTCGCGTGCTATTCAACGCAAACCTACAAACACATCAATTCAGGCGAGGGTGGACTGATCATTTCGGATGACCCCGACCTGATGGCCCGCGCGACGCTGCTTTCGGGCAGTTACATGCTTTATGAACGACATATCGCCCGCCCGGAGCTTGCATTTTTTGAGCAGCCCCGGCTTGACACACCCAATATTTCGGGGCGGATGGACCATTTGCGCGCGGCAGTTCTGCGCCCGCAACTGGCGCGGCTCGACGCACTTTGCGAGGCCTGGAACGCGCGTTACCGGGCGGTTGAGACCGGTCTCAGGGGTGTCAACGGCCTGCGGCTGATCGAACGCGCGCCCAAGGAAGATTACGTGGGGTCCTCGATCCAGTTCCTGTTGCCGGATTTCCGGCCTTTGGAAATCGAGGATCTGGTCGCGCGATGCCTTGCGCGCGGCGTGGAACTGAAATGGTTCGGAACGCCGGAACCGACGGGGTTCACCTCGCGCCACTCCAGTTGGCGGTATGCGCCTCAGCAGCACCTGCCGCGGACGGACCGGTTGCTTGACGGACTGATGGATATGCGCCTGCCTCTGACGTTCAGCCTGGCGGATTGCGACCTCATCGCGCGTATCATTCGCCAGGAAGTGACGGCAAGCTGACGAAACACCACGGGTCGAACGACTTTTTGTTGCGTTTTTTTCAGTGACCGATTATTAAATGAACAAGTGTTCAATTAAAACGAGGACCGCGCATGTTTACCGCCTCCATGAATTTCGCCTGTGGCGAGGAAATCGAAGCCCTGCGCGACATGGTCCATCGTTGGGCGCAGGAGAGGGTCGCGCCGATGGCGGCGGACATTGACAAATCAAACAATTTCCCGGCCCAGCTTTGGCGTGAGATGGGCGATCTTGGCCTGCTGGGGATCACGGTCGAAGAGGAGTATGGCGGTGTTGACATGGGTTATCTGGCCCACACCGTCGCGGTGGAGGAAGTTGCCCGCGCCAGCGCCAGCGTCGCGCTGTCTTACGGTGCGCATTCCAACCTCTGCGTCAACCAGATCAAACTGAACGGCACGCCTGAGCAAAAGGCGAAATACCTGCCGGGTCTGATATCCGGCGAACATGTCGGCGCGCTGGCGATGTCCGAGGCAGGGGCTGGGTCCGACGTCGTCTCGATGACGCTGAGGGCGGACAGGAAGAACGGCTATTACACGCTTAACGGCAACAAATACTGGATCACCAACGGACCCGACGCCGACACGCTGGTGGTTTACGCCAAGACCGATCCTGCCGCCGGGCCGCGCGGCATGACCGCCTTTATCGTCGAGAAATCCATGAAGGGTTTTTCGACCAGCGAACATTTCGACAAGATGGGCATGCG
>CAYXNM010000055.1:0-16612 GCA_964466385.1 uncultured Rhodobacter sp.
GAACCGCCCGACGGCGATGCCGAGGTCGTTTCCCTTGACAGTTTTCGCAAGACCTGAAGCGGCAGGCCGTAAACCGACCGCCACCCGCGCGCACCCTTCCAGCAAATTCGACGAGTCCGCAATGCCAACGCAAATCGGAACTTTTCTGTCCCAACTGATGAAGACGCCCCGGCAGATCGGCGCCGTTATCCCTTCGGGGCCTGTTCTGGCGCACCGCATGGCCCAAGGGTTGGGCCCCAACAGCGGTCGCGTCGTGGAAATCGGTCCCGGTACCGGCGTGATTACCGATCAGATCCTGCGCGCCGGGGTGCCCCCGCAAAACCTTGTGTTGCTTGAAATGAATACGCTCTTTTGCGATCGTTTGCGTGTTCGGTTCCCTAAAGTGGCCGTCCATAACGAAAATGCCGACAGGATCACATCCCTTGGTTTGCGCGATGTTTCTTGTGTAATCAGCAGCTTACCGCTTCTGAACATGGCGAGTGAGGTTCAAACCGGCATTGTGTCCGCGGCATTCAAAACGCTGCGCGACGATGGGGATTTCGTTCAGTTCACGTACGGATTTCGCCCGCCGATCGCGCCGGGGATCATTGGCGATCTGGGTTTGACATGGACAAGGGAAGGGCGCGTCTGGGCCAACCTGCCACCGGCCTCGGTTTACCGGTTCAGACGGGCGATGCCGTGAATTCCCCCCCACAAAAAGCCGCGGTGCCATTGATCTTTGCATCCTAAAGGCTAAGACAGACACACACCCAATGATGGAGATTTCAGATGGTCGATACGCGCACAGAATCCGACAGCTTTGGCCCTCTGGATGTGCCTTCGGACCGGTATTGGGGGGCACAGACGCAACGCAGCCTGATGAATTTTCCCATAGGCTGGGAAAAACAACCCGTGGCCCTCATCCGTGCGCTTGGCGTCATCAAAGTGGCCTGCGCGCGGGCCAACATGTCCCTTGGCAAGCTCGACGAAAAACGCGGAAACGCGATTGTGCAGGCCGCGGGCGAAGTCATCGAGGGCAGGCTTGACGACCATTTTCCGCTGGTGGTCTGGCAGACGGGATCAGGCACGCAAAGCAACATGAACGCCAACGAGGTGATCTCGAACCGCGCGATCGAGATGCTCGGCGGCACGATCGGCTCCAAGGATCCGGTTCACCCGAACGATCACTGCAACATGGGCCAAAGCTCGAACGACACGTTCCCGACGGCCATGCATATCGCTGCGGCCACGACCGCGCGCGATGTCCTGTTGCCCGGCCTTGAAAAACTGCACGGCGCGCTGGCGGCCAAGGTGTCGGAGTTCGCGGATATCATCAAGATTGGCCGGACGCACACGCAGGACGCAACCCCGCTGACGCTTGGTCAGGAATTCGGCGGTTATGCCTTTCAGGTCAAACAGGGGATCACCCGCGTTGAACGCGCGCTTGAAAACATCCATGCGCTGGCACAAGGCGGAACTGCCGTGGGAACGGGCCTCAACACGCCCAAGGGCTGGGGTGAACTGGTGGCGGCCAACATGGCCGAGATTACCGGCCTGCCCTTTGTCACCGCCCCCAACAAGTTCGAGGCGCTTGCCGCCCATGACGCGATCGTTGAAATGTCGGGTGCGCTCAAGACCGTTGCGGCAAGTCTTTTCAAGATCGCCAACGACATCCGCTTTCTTGGTTCAGGCCCGCGTTGCGGCCTTGGCGAGCTGATCCTGCCGGAAAACGAACCCGGTTCTTCGATCATGCCGGGAAAGGTCAACCCGACACAGGCCGAGGCGTTGACGCAAGCCGCCGCACAGGTCATGGGCAACGATGCCGCGATCGGCTTTGCCGGCTCGCAAGGGCATTTCGAACTCAATGTCTATAAACCGATGATGATCTATAACCTCCTGCAATCCATGACGCTCCTGGGCGACGCGGCCGCAAGTTTCACCGACAGTTGCGTCAGCGGCATCAAAGCGGACGAAGACCGGATCAGCAAATTGATGTGGGACAGCCTGATGCTGGTGACGGCGCTGGCGCCCGAAATCGGTTATGACAATGCCACCAGGGTTGCCAAGACCGCGCACAAGAACGGCACGACCCTGAAAGAGGAGGCAATCAACCTGGGTTTTGTCACCGCCGAGACATTTGATCGCGTGGTCCGGCCCGAAAAAATGATCGGCCCCAGGGATTGAGAATGGCGGACATTGTCAACCTCAGGCGCGCGCGCAAGCAAAAAGCCCGCGCGGACTCGCGCCGCGAAGCAGGGGAAACCGCGGTGCAAAGCGGTCGCTCCAGGATCCGAAAAGAGCAGGATCGTGCGCAGACGCACCGCATTTTGGGCCATCTCGACCAGCACCGGCGACCAACCGATGAGGGATGAGCGGCCACAGAAACACTCCCTCACGCTCAACGGACATCGCACCAGTGTTTCGCTTGAAGGTGCGTTCTGGCAGGCATTTCGCGAAATCGCCGAGGCGCGCGGCCTGCCCTATAACAAGCTGGCCGAAGAAATAGACACAGCGCGCGGCGCCGACACGGGGCTGGCCAGCGCGATCAGGCTTTTTGTGCTGCGGTATTATCGCACGTAACACGAAAGCCTGACGAAGGCTCGGTGATGCGCGAAGGCGACGGCGCGCGCGCGGCGAACCGTTGTGCCAGCGACAAAGGACCGGCCGTGATCTGGAAATAGTCATAATCCTGGGGCTGGTCAAAGGCGCACAGATACTGAAAATGCAGCCTGAAATACCGCCTTTTCAAGCGCTTGTATTTTTCGCGTGAAAGCGTCTGGCTGAAGGCCGCGGACAGGACCAACGGCCATTTCTTGCCTCTGGCGGGGGTCGAGCCGCTGACGGCAACCGGATCGCATAGCGCAAACGTGCACCCGTCACCAGGCGCGCTGACGTCAACCCACGTCACGTCGTCGCGCTGACAAAGGTCATGCAAATCGCGCCGCAACACGGTCGCCTGGGGCAGGTAACTGACCATGGGGACCACCTGCCCCAGCGTCAGAAACGCCAGTTTCGGTGCGAATTTCGGACCCTGTTCACGCAGCAGATTGGCCAGAACGGAAACCCCGATATGTGCGCCCGAGGAATGCCCGACGACCAGAACTTCGTCCACCTCCGAAGCAAGAGCAGCTTTGATCCGGTCTTGAAAAGCCTTCATCCGGGCGATCAGTTCCGGCGGGGTTGCACCCCTGAACTGCGCCGAAAAGGCATAGTCATGCAAAAGGTAATAAGCAAAAAGCCGGTTGTCGATGCGTCTGAAAACCGTCAACAGCCACGCGCCCACGCCAACCCCAAGGATCCACCCGCCCCCGAACGGAACGAACCGCGCGAACCCGTAGCCCGTACCAAGCGCCAGTCCGAGCGCAAGAACCAGTTGGGCCGTCAGCATGAAAACCGGGTAAAGGGCGGCGATCACCGGCCCTTTGCGCAGACGCATCAGCCGAAACAAGGCCCCGGTCGAGATATAGACCCAGACGACCCGGCTCAGCAGCAGGAAAGTGCCGGGAATGGAACGCTCCATGGAACTGCTCACGATGTCCGACCACAGCAGAAACTCAAAATCGCTGTCGGTTCTGGCCCCGTTTATCGTGCTGCTGACCGACCATGAATAGTTTTCACCGCCGTGTTTGCCCCTGAGATCAATTTCATAGCCCAGACATTCAGCCTGTGCGCGGCCCTCGGTGCGGTAAAGCTCGCGGTAGCGCCGCGGCAGCATGGGATCATACCCGGGAATATAGAAAACCTGCCTGGTGCGGACATTCCGTCTTTCGTTTTGATGCTGCTCGTCGCTCACGGCCCTGACCTAAATGCCTTTTCCGGGCATGCTAACCCAAACCGGCGCATAGATTAAGCAGGATTCGACCTATCCGACCGAACCCAGGACCGGAACATTTTCAAGCAGCCAGTAGGAAAACCGGGAAAAGGCCCCGGTCGCCATCATCAGCCCGACGGCGATCAGCAACACGCCCATGGTTTTCTCGATCAGTCCCATGTGTCGTTTCAGGCGATTCATGAGCCCCATCGCGCGGTTGATGAAAACGGCGGACAGAATGAACGGCACCCCCAGACCGACGGCATAGGTGGCCATCAGGAAGGTGCCGCGCCCGATGCTGTCTTCCTGTGCGCTCATCGACAGGATCGCCCCCAGAATGGGGCCGATGCAAGGCGTCCAGCCAAAGGCAAACGCCAGCCCGAGGATATAGGCACCAAGCGAAGACCCCCCCCGGTCACCCGCGTCAAGCCGCGCCTCGCGCATCAACAGCGGAATGCGGAAAATCCCCACGAAATGCAGCCCGAAAATAATGATGACCGCGCCGGCGATCTGCCCGAACAACACCTGGTTTTGCAGAAAAAATCGCCCAAAGGCCGAAGCCGTGAACCCCAGCAGAATGAAAACGGTCGAAAGCCCCAGCACAAAGAAGACCGATGCGATGATCGCGGGTTTGCGCGACGCGCGGGTTTGGGTCAGATCGTTCATGCTGATCCCGCCCATATAGGCAAGGTAAGGTGGAATGATCGGTAATACGCAAGGCGACAAAAAACTGAGCACCCCGGCCGACAACGCGATCAGCATTGAAATCAACAATCCCGCGTCGATAAGGTCAATTCCGAACATGATGCGATCCTTTTTCTTGCCTTTTGAACCAGATAATCGATCGCGGCGCAAATATCACTGCGCAAAGGGTCACATTGCCGTGGACTCATGTTACAACGCGACCTATGCGGTGTGGATGGATTTTGATGCCGAAATCGATGCAACCGGGCTTTTGTGCCCTTTGCCCGTCCTGCGCGCGCGCAAGCATTTGAAATCACTTGCAAGCGGTCAGGTTCTCAAGGTTCTGGCCGATGATCCGGCCGCCGTGGTCGATTTCCCGCATTTCTGCACGGAACAGGGGCACGCGCTGGTTCCGGTGGAACCCCAAATGCCGGGCGTCTTTCTCATCCGCAAGAAATAACGCCTATTCCGCCGCCTCTTTTTGCGGCGCGCCCGCAGCCCTGATCGCAACCAGCAATTCTTCGCGGCGCTTTTCGTATTTCGCGATGCTGGCCAGTTTCACAGGGCCGAAACCTCTGATCGCAAGGGGAAGTCTTGCAAATTTCCCGGCCAGTTCCTCGGTTTTCGGGTCAAGCAGGCTGGAAACCTCCGCAATATCCTTTTCGTACTGGGCGATCAGCGCGCGTTCGGTGCGCCGTTCCGCGCTGTAGCCAAAAACATCAAACCGCGTGCCACGCAGACCCTTCAACCGGGCAAGCACCTTGAACAAAGGGACGATCCACGGACCAAACTCCCGCTTTTTCACCCGACCGTCGCTGGATTTACCGCCAAGCAGAGGAGGCGCCAAATGGAACGTCAGCCGCGTGTTGCCTTCGAATTCACGCGATACATATTTCGCGGCGGTTTCGACGTGCAATCGCGCGACCTCGTATTCATCCTTGTAGGTCAACAGCTTGTGGTACCCCAAGGCGGCGTGTTCGCGCAGCGAGGGCGCAAGGTTTTCCAGAAATGAACTGTATCTGTCGGCGTAAGCGGCATTTTGATACGCCGCCAGATGACGCGCGCGAAACGCGCGTTTCTCCTCCACGGACACAACCGCGCTGGCGTCGCTTTCGCCAATCACGCGCCTTGCCTCCTCGGGATGTTCAACGGCCCACCGGCCCAGATCAAACGCGCGTTTGTTGCCTTTGACCCCTGCACCGTTCAGTTCGATCGCGCGCAGAATGGCCGCGCGTTCGATCGGCACCATCGCGCGCTGCCACGCCCCGCCAAGGATCATCATGTTGGAATAGATCGAATCGCCCAGCAGTTTTCGCGAAAGCGCAGTGACATCCAGAAACGCGGCGTTCCCGGTCCCCAACCGCGCTTCGAGCGCGAGCGCAAGGCGTTCGGAGGGAACGGTAAACTCGGTATTACGGGTGAAATCCCCGGTGATGATTTCATGGCTGTTGACGACGGCCCGGGTTCGGCCTTTTTGCATCAGCCCAAGGGTCTTGGCCCCCGCGGAAACCACCAGATCGCCCCCGATGATCGCGTCTGCTTCACCAACTGCGACGCGTATAGCGTTGATATCGTCGGGGTTTTCGGCAACGCGGCAGTGAATGTGGACAGCACCGCCCTTTTGGGCCAGTCCCGCCATTTCCATCATGCCGGCACCTTTTCCGTCAAGATGCGCGGCCATCGCCAGAATGGCACCGATGGTGACGACGCCGGTGCCGCCAACGCCTGTGATCACAAAATTGAACGTTCCGTTTATCGCGGGTAGTTCCGGTTGCGCGAGGTCCGGCAAATCCAGCGCAGCACCCGTTGATTTGCGGATCTGCCCCCCCGCCACCGTGACGAAAGCCGGGCAAAACCCGTTGAGACAGGTGAAATCCTTGTTGCACGAGGACTGGTCGATTGCCCGCTTGCGTCCCAGTTCGGTTTCCACCGGGACGATTGAAACACAGTTGGACTGCTGGCCGCAATCGCCGCAGCCTTCGCAAATGTCCGGATTGATCACGACCCGGCGGTCAGGGTCGGGAAACAACCCGCGCTTGCGCCGCCTGCGTTTTTCGGCAGCGCAGGTCTGCACATAGATTATTGCCGATACACCACTGGTTTTACTATATTTTTCCTGAACGGCCATCATTTCGGACCGTGGAAATTTCTGGATCGTCGCCGGAAACCTGGAAAGGTCGATATCCTCTTTTTCGTCGTAGACGACGGAAAGACTGGAAACCCCCATGGCGACCAGCTCGTGGGCGATACGCGGCGCATCGAGGTCGCCTTCGTTATGCTGCCCTCCGGTCATGGCAACCGCGTCGTTGAAGAGGATCTTGAATGTTATGTTGGTTCCGGCAGCCAATGCCGCCCGGATCGCCTGAACGCCAGAGTGGTTATAGGTGCCATCGCCGAGGTTCTGAAATACGTGATCACGTTTGGAGAACGGCGCTTCCCCGATCCAATTGGCACCCTCGCCGCCCATATGTGTGAAGCCCAGGGTTTCCCGGTCCATCCACTGCACCATGAAATGGCATCCGATCCCGGCATAGGCGCGCGACCCTTTTGGCACTTTGGTCGAGCTGTTATGCGGACATCCTGAACAGAAATACGCCAGACGCGAGGCGATTTCCGGCGCGTTGTCATTACGCTCGGCCTCCTCCAGTTTCTGAAGTCCTGTTTTAATTCTGTCGGTTACACGGCCTTCTTCTTCTAAAATTGCCCCCAGTTTGCGCGCGATCATCACCGGCTCCAACGCGAAACGGGTTGGGAATAATTCTTCGCCCCGGTCGTTCTTCCAGCCATAAACCCGGCGGCCCTGCCGGTTGTCAAAGATGGCCTCCTTGATCTGAACTTCCAGTAGTTTACGCTTTTCCTCGACCACGATGATCAGGTCCAACCCCTCGGCCCATTCCGAAAATCCCGTCATGTCCAAAGGCCAGGTCATCGCGACTTTATAGGTGGTGATGCCCAGCCGCTCGGCTTCGGGGCCATCAATCCCCAGCAAATCAAGCGCATGCGCCAGGTCGAGCCAGTTCTTGCCCGCCGCGACGATCCCGATCTTGGCCCCCGCCTTGCCCATCCCGCGCTTGTCCAGCCGGTTGGCGTGGCCGAACGCCTCGGCGGCGAAACGTTTGTAATCGTGCAGGCGCGTTTCCTGTAGAATGCGATCATCCAACAAGCGGATGTTCAGCCCGCCTTTTGGCATTTCAAAATCCGGATGCACCAGTTTGATCCGGTCGGGATCTGTGTCCACGACCGAGGTGACCTCGATCGTGTCCTTCATGCATTTGAGGCCGACCCAGCAGCCGCAATAGCGGCTAAGTTCGTAGCCGATCAGGCCGAAGTCCAAAATCTCCTGCACACCGGCGGGGGACAGGATCGGCATCATGGCGTCGACCAGCGCCCATTCCGACTGGTGCAGCGTGGTCGAGCTTTCGCCCGTGTGATCGTCCCCAAGGCAGGCGACAACGCCCCCGTGTTTCGAACTGCCCGCCATGTTGGCGTGACGAAAGACGTCGCCGGTCCGGTCGACACCCGGCCCCTTGCCGTACCAGAACCCGAAAACACCGTCATGGGTGCCTTCGCCGCGCAGTTCGGCCTGTTGCGTGCCCCAGATCGCGGTTGCGGCCAGATCCTCGTTGAGACCGGGCTGGAACTTGATGTCAGCGGCGGTCAGGGGTTTTTCGGCGCGCTCCATCTGCAAATCCACACCACCAAGCGGCGATCCGCGATACCCCGATACATACCCCGCCGTATTCAGGCCCGCCACGCGGTCGCGTTCCTTCTGCATCAGCATCAGGCGCACCAGCGCCTGCGTGCCGTTCAACAGGACATGTTTCTTGGACAGATCAAAGCGGTCGTTCAGGCTGATATCTTCTATGCTCATCTCAGACTCCGAAACAGGATTTGCGACCTCTTATAGGTCACATTTATTGACCTATAAAGTCAATTTTTCGTTTTTGTTTTGATTGCCATGCGGCGGCGGGTGCCGTTATTGTCCCGCGCAACGACGGGCAAAACAAAAAACAAAGGCGCAACAATGGATTGGGATAAACTGCGGATATTCCACGCTGTGGCCGACGCGGGCAGCCTGACCCATGCCGGGGACACCCTGCACCTGTCCCAGTCCGCCGTCAGCCGCCAGATCAGGAACCTGGAGCAAAGCCTGAATGTCACGCTGTTTCACCGACACGCGCGCGGTCTGATTCTGACCGAGCAAGGCGAACTGCTGTTTGACGCCACGCGCTCGATGGCGCTCAGGCTTGAAACGGCCGAGGCCCGCATACGCGACAGCGAGGACGAGGTTTTCGGTGAATTGCGCGTCACCACGACGATTGGTTTTGGCACGCTGTGGCTGGCCCCGCGTCTGGCGACATTATATGAAAAATACCCCGATCTGAATATTGATCTGATGCTTGAAGAGCGCGTGCTCGACCTGCCCATGCGTGAAGCGGACGTCGCCATTCGCATGAAGGAGCCAAGCCAGGCCGATCTGGTGCGACGTCGCCTGATGTCGGTCAACCTGCGGCTTTACGCGCAGCCGGAGTACCTTGAAGCCCACGGAACGCCCGCCAGTCTGGACGAACTGGGACAGCACCGGATCATCAGCCAGAATTCCTCGGCACCGCAGGTCAGCGCCAGTGCCACGCTCATTCGCAAGATATTCTCAGCCGAGATCGGCTCGCATTTACGCGTGAACAACTATTTCGGCATTCTTCAGGGCGTCATTCAGGGGTTGGGCATCGGCGTGTTGCCGGATTACCTGACCGAGGATTTTCCCACGCTCGTCAACGTCCTGCCCGAAGAAACAAGCTATGAGGTGCCGGTATATCTGGCCTATCCCGAGGAACTGCGCCACTCGCGCCGGGTCGAGGCATTTCGCGATTTCGTTCTGGACGAAGTCATCGCCTATCGCAGACGAAACAAGGCGAACGCAGCCGCGACCGCGCAGGGTTGAGCCGGCAAGCTATGCGTTTTCTCGATAGCGGCTATGCGTGAAATTTCCGCGAATCGTCTTGAAGCGCGGCGAGTGCGCGCATAAGTGAAGACGCGAAGGGGACGATTGACATCAGTCTCGTACCCTTCACCTCCCTGTTGGACTTAGGCCGAGCTTGTCTCGGCCTTTTTTTTCGGCGAACCCGTCACCGGGCCGACCCATGCCCGGTTGACGTCAGAATCAGCTTTTTATTCCGTTTTGCCCGGCCTAAAAGGCGGCACGCCAATCATGGGGGAAAACCATGCCAACCGAACCCGAGATCACGGACGACCTGATTGCCGCGCATGGGCTTAGGCCCGATGAATATGATCGCGTCCTTGAATTGCTGGGCAGAAGCCCGAGTTTCACCGAACTGGGTATATTTTCGGCCATGTGGAACGAACATTGCTCCTACAAGAGCAGCAAGAAATGGTTGCGCACGCTCCCCACCGAAGGCCCGCAGGTTATTATCGGACCGGGCGAGAATGCCGGGATCGTCGATATCGGCGACGGGCAGGCGGTCGCGTTCAAGATGGAAAGCCATAATCACCCCAGTTATATCGAGCCTTATCAAGGCGCTGCCACCGGAATGGGCGGCATCCTGCGCGACGTTTTCACCATGGGCGCGCGCCCCATTGCGGCGATGAACGCGCTCAGCTTTGGACGCATTGACCACCCTAAAACGAAATCACTGGTGAATGGGGTCGTTGCCGGCATCGGGGGCTATGGCAACTGTTTCGGCGTACCGACCGTTGGCGGAGAGGTACGCTTTGACGCCGCCTATGATGGCAATTGCCTTGTGAACGCGTTTGCCGCGGGTCTGGTGGATCACGACAAGATTTTCACATCCGCCGCCAGCGGTG
Organism: uncultured Rhodobacter sp.; assembly: GCA_964466385.1. Classification (GTDB taxonomy): domain Bacteria; phylum Pseudomonadota; class Alphaproteobacteria; order Rhodobacterales; family Rhodobacteraceae; genus UBA5972. The sequence goes on from CAYXNM010000055.1 coordinate 10,298, forward strand.
TCGGCATGCCGGTTGTTTACCTTGGGGCCAAGACGGGACGCGATGGCGTGGGTGGCGCGACCATGGCCAGCGCCGAGTTTGACGAAACCATCGAGGAGAAACGCCCCACGGTGCAGGTCGGCGACCCGTTTACCGAAAAGCGGCTGATGGAAGCGACGCTGGAACTGATGCAAACCGGGGCGGTGATTTCCATTCAGGACATGGGGGCGGCGGGCCTGACCTGCTCGGCGGTCGAAATGGGCGACAAGGGCGATCTTGGCGTGCGGCTCGATCTGGAAAACGTGCCCGTGCGCGAAGAAAACATGTCGGCCTACGAGATGATGCTTTCAGAAAGCCAGGAACGCATGCTGATGGTCCTGAACCCGGCAAAAGAGGCCGAGGCGCAGGCCGTGTTTGAAAAGTGGGATCTGGATTTCGCCATCGTCGGGCACACCATTGCCGAGGACCGTTTCATTGTCACCCAAAATGGTGAGATCAAGGCAGACCTGCCGCTCAAGGCCTTGTCCGGCGCAGCACCGGAATACGACCGGCCCCACACGCAAACGCCCTGTCCGGAACCGCTTGGCAGGGTGGCGGAGGTTGACCCCGCCGAGGCGCTTCTCAGGCTGATGGGATCGCCCAACATCGCGTCGCGCGCCTGGGTTTACCAGCAATACGACACTATGGTCATGGCCGACACGATCGCCCGCCCCGGTGCCGATGCGGGCGTCGTCCGGGTGCATGGCACGGATAAGGCGCTTGCCTTCACCTCGGACGTAACGCCCCGATATTGCCGCGCGAACCCCTTTGAAGGGGGAAAACAGGCGGTTGCGGAAGCTTATCGCAACCTCTGTGCGACCGGGGCGCTGCCGCTGGCCACGACGGACAACCTCAACTTCGGAAACCCCGAAAAACCGGAAATCATGGGCCAGTTTGTTGGCTGCGTCAAAGGGATCGGGGCGGCGGTTCAGGCACTGGACATGCCCGTCGTCTCCGGAAACGTCTCGCTTTACAACGAAACCGACGGCGAGGCGATCCTGCCGACACCCACCATCGGCGCTGTCGGTCTGCTTGCGAACGTCGCGGACATGATCGGCACGGCGCCAACGACCGGTGACACCCTGGTGCTCTTGGGTGAAACAAGGGGCCATCTGGGCCAGTCGGCCTATCTGGCCGAACTTTTCGGTCAAAACACCGGAGACGCCCCCACGGTCGATCTTGCCGCCGAAAAAGCTGCGGGCGACCTTGTACGGCAGATGGGCCGTGAAGGCATGCTGAGCGCCGCGCACGATCTTTCCGACGGCGGTCTGGCCGTCGCAGCCGCCGAAATGGCGTTGGCGGGCAATGTGGGTGTGACCATGAGCGGCAGCGGCGCGGGATGGTTCTTCGGCGAGGACCAGGGCCGTTACCTGCTGGCGACGACTGATCCGGATCGCCTGGTAACCAGGGCCGAGGCCGCCGGGCTGGCAATCAAGATTGTGGGAACCGCACAGGCAGATGTGATCCGGCTTGGACATTCGGAAATTCCGCTCCGGACGGTGCGTTCGGCGTGGCAGGACTGTTTGCCGGGCCATTTTGACTGACGACGGCGTTCTGGCACCGGGCGCAAAAACCCAAACCTCGCCTCTTGCACGGTTCGACCAAGAAGATTACATCAGCGGTTAATCCGAAAGGAAGCGAACATGGCGATAGAGGCCCGCGAAATCGAAGAATTGATCCGTGAAGGTTTCCCAGACGCGGAAATCTCCATCACGGACCTCGCCGGGGACGGCAACCACTATGCCGCCGAGGTGATCGCCGAGGCATTCCAGGGCATGAACCGGGTCCAGCAACAACGCGCCGTTTACGCGACGCTCAAAGGAAAAATGGACGGCGCAGCGGGCGAATTGCACGCGCTCGCGCTGACAACGAAAACTCCAGAGGTCAAAAAATGACAAATCCCGCCCAAGAGACCATTGCAAAAACGGTGTCCGAAAACGATGTCGTTCTGTTCATGAAAGGCACGTCCTCGATGCCGCAATGCGGGTTTTCAAGCCGCGTTGCCGGCGTTCTGAATTACATGGGCGTTGAATATGCCGATGTGAACGTGCTGGCGGATGACGGTATCCGGCAGGGCATCAAGGATTATTCCGACTGGCCGACGATCCCGCAACTTTACGTCAAAGGCGAATTCGTCGGTGGATGCGATATCATCACCGAAATGACCCTTTCAGGGGAACTGGATCAGCTTTTTGCCAAGGAGGGCGTCTCGTTTGACAAGGACGCCGCCGACAAGATCCGCGAATCCAACGCTTAAGGCAGACGCCCCTCGCGTTTCGCTCAAACCCCGTAAAGATCGCCGAACTTGGTGTTGAGATAGCGCATCAGGGGCTTTTCGCTGATGCTTTGGCCGGACGCGGTTTCGATCAGCTCGGTCGGGGTGTAAAGCCCTCCGAATTGTTGCAGGTTTTCGCGCAGCCACGCGATCGCCGGGGCCGTATTGCCTGCGGCAAGGTCATCGTCAAGCGTGGGAACGGCGTTCTGCATCGCCTCGTTCAGCATGCCGGCATAGATGTTCCCCAACGAATAGGTTGGGAAATAGCCGATCAGGCCAACCGACCAGTGAACATCCTGCAACACGCCGTTTGAAGGCCGATCGACCGCAAACCCGAAATCTTGTTTGAACCGGGCGTTCCAGGCCGCTTCAAGGTCGTCAACCTCAAGCGCGCCCGAGATCAGCTCTCGCTCCAGTTGGAACCGCAAGAGGACGTGAAGGTTATATTGCACCTCGTCCGCCTCGGTTCGGATAAACCCCTGCCCGACGGCATTGACCACCTCGTAAAGCGCACGTTCGGAAGGAATCCCGAAATCACCGAAATGGTCGCGCATACGTGCGTAAAGAAAGGCACAAAACGCCTCGCTGCGGCCCAGCTGGTTTTCGTAAATCCGGCTTTGGCTTTCGTGAACCCCCATCGACACGCCCCGCCCCAGCGGAGTCAGCATGTAGTCCTTGGCAATCCCCTGTTCGTAACTGGAATGCCCGGTTTCATGGATCGTCGAATAGATGCAGTTGAAGGGATTGTTCACATCAACCCGCGTGGTGATCCGCGTGTCCGTGCCCGAGCCTGACGAGAAGGGATGCACCGCCTTGTCGAGCCTCCCCCTGTTCCAGTCATAGCCAAAGACCCCCGCCAATTCGCGCGCCAGGGCCATTTGGCGATCATCCTTGAAAACGAAATCGAGCGCAGGTGGCGTGATTTCCGCCCCCTGAATGCGCTGGCGCAGGTCGACCAGACCCGTGCGCAACGCGCCCAGCAGATCATCCAGCCGCGCGCCGGTCATGCCGGGTTCGTAATCATCCAGCAACGCGTCGTAGAGGTTTCCATCGCCGCCAAGGCAGGCGGCCTCCTGACGGCGCAGTTCAAGCACCTGTTTCAGTGTCGGCGCAAAGGCCGGGAAGTCATCGTCGGCGCGGGCGCGGGCCCAGATGCCTTGGGAAACGGATGTAACACGGGCGATCTCGGCGGCCAGATCACCGGGGATTTTCGTATTGCGTTCGTAAGACCGCCGGATATGGCGAAGAGTGGCGGCTTGTTCGGTGTCAAGATCGGCCCCGTCCAGCTTGGCCAGCCATTCACCCACGCGGGGATCGGTCGTGCGGGCATGAACGACGCTTTCCATGGCGCCCGACCATTCGGCGCGCTGCGCGGCTGCGCCTTTGGGCATCATGGTTTCCTGATCCCATCCCAGCAAACCCGCCACCTGTCCCAGCGCCGTCGTTTCACGCACATAGGCGTTCAGGTCATCAAAAGCTTGTGTCATCGCGTTTTCCAGGAATCAGGCCGGTCGCAGAGACCGGGATGGGGGGTAAGCGGCGGCGAACCGGGCCTTCAGAACCGCAGCCACGACCGCCAGCGCGCCGATCTGATGAACAATCGCAACGTGCCATGGTGCTGCGTAAAGAACGGTTGTGATCCCCAGAAGCACCTGAAGAATGACCGCACCCAGCATAATGGTGAAGGTGGCTCTTGTCGCGACATGGGGGCTTTGGCGGCTTTTCCACCAGACAAACAGCGTCAACGCAAAGGCCAGATAGCCGACCATCCGATGATCAAACTGAACCAGAGCCGGGTTTTCAAAGAGGTTCGTCCAAAGGGGCGTGTAATCGAAGCTTTCAGATGGCAGGAATTCCCCGTTCATCAGGGGCCAATCGATATACCCCCGCCCCGCGTCAATCCCCGCAACCAGGGCACCCAGTAAAATCTGGAAAAAGATCAGGCCAAACAGCACCCCGGTCAACCGCGCCAACCCGGTTTCGCGCGCACGACGCGCCTGCAAAAGCTGAGGCTGGCCCCGGCTGAGCAAATGGATTTGCCAGATCATCAGGCTGAGGATCGCAAAAGCCAGCCCCAGATGCATCGCCAACCGGTAAGAGGCGACATCCACCATGCGCCCGCTCAACCCCGAGGACACCATCCACCAGCCAAGCAGCCCCTGCGCCCCGCCAAGCGCGCCCAGTGCCAGTAATTGGCCCGTCCAGCCCTGTGGAATACGCCGCCTGACCGCAAACCAGAAAAACCCGGCCGCCCAGACGAGACCGATCAGCCGCCCCAGTTGGCGGTGGCTCCATTCCCACCAGTAGATCGACTTGAATCCGGCAAGCGTCATTTCGCGGTTTTGAATCCGGTATTCGGGAATCGCCTGATACTTGGCAAACGCTTCGTTCCACGCCGCGTCCGTCAGCGGCGGCAACGCCCCCTTGATCGGTTGCCATTCGGTGATGGACAGGCCGCTGTCCGTCAGCCGCGTCAGCCCGCCAACGACAACCATCAGCGCGACCAGACCGGCCAGCACGAAAAGCCAGCGCCGGATCGCGCGCGCGTTGCGCAGGGCCGTCGCGTCGATCAGACCCGGCGTTGGTGCGCGCTGCGTCCGCGCCGCGTCGCCGACATCTTCAAAAATGGTGCGCTTGGCGCTCATGTTTTTCCCCGCTTGTTCCTGTGTATAGTTTAGGGTCCGCCCCCAAGCCCTGCAATGGGGTCCGGGCCTATGTTTTGCCTTTGGAAAGCGCCCTGATAACCCCGTGAACCATGCGCACGTCGCTATCCGTCAGCGGCATGCGCGATATCATGTTCCTGAGGTTGAGCGCCATGCTTTCGGCCTTTTGTTCGGGCCAGAAAAACCCCGTGTTTTCCAATCGTTCAAACAAGTGCCCGTAAAGCTTGTCGATCTCGGTGCGGCTGGCGGCGCTTGTTTCCTTGTGGCTTGGTTGCGCGATCCCGCTTTCCTGCGAAACGCGGCGCCACTCATACGCGGTCAAGAGCACGCATTGCGCAAGGTTGAGCGACCCGAAAGCCGGATTGACCGGAACCGAGATCAGCGTGTTGGCATGCACGATGTCGCTGTTTTCAAGTCCGGCGCGTTCCGGGCCGAACAGGACGGCGGTCTTCTGGCCCTTTGCCAGTCTTTGATGCATGTCGCCGAGCGCGCGCTCCGGGCTCAGAACCTCTTTGATCAGATCGCGGCTGCGCGCGGTCGTTGCATAGACATGGTGACAATCCGCGACGGCCTGCCCCGTGTCGTGGAAAACCTGCACCTGATCCAGAACCCGCGCCGCGCCGCTGGCCATGGCAACCGCCTTTGGATTGGGCCAGCCGTCACGCGGATTGACCAGCCGCATCCGTTCCAGCCCGAAATTCCACATGCCGCGCGCCGCGGCGCCGATATTCTCGCCCATTTGCGGCTCAACGAGAACAAAAACGGGTTGTCGTCCCTGCCAGCCTTCGTCTTTGGCATGATCGGTTCCGGACATGACGGGAAGGCTCCACATTGATTGGTGGGGGTGATAGACCGGACAAGACCGGGTTTCAAGGAGCGCCACATGGCTTATGACGAGGGGCTGGCCCAAATCCTGCGCGAGGCGCTGGCCGGAGTGGGCGATATCCAGGAAAAGAAGATGTTCGGCGGCATGGCCTTCATGCTTGGCGGGAACATGCTTTGCGGGGTGCACAAGGATGGCGCGATGTTTCGCGTCGGCAAGGAAAACGAGGCCGCCGCGTTGCTGATCAAAGGCGCGCGTCCCATGGGGTTTACCAAGCGCCCCATGGGCGGCATGGTCGACGTCAGTGACGAGGCGATCGCCAATGATGACACGCGCGATCGCCTGATGGGGCTGGCCCTTGATTTCGTTCGCACCTTGCCTGCCAAATGAACCATCGTTAAGAGCGGCGCAGGACAAGGGGGTCTCAATGTCACAGGGCGACGATCTGCCACAAATATATCTGGTATCTCCGCCCACGCTGGACCCCGACGCGTTTTCCGGGCAGCTTGCGCGCATTCTGGACACCACCGAGATTG
>CAYXNM010000056.1:0-16593 GCA_964466385.1 uncultured Rhodobacter sp.
TCGCCCCTTGCCATTTCCCGCGATCACGCCTATATCCCCCTCAACAGCGGCAAGACTGGCTTCCACCCCCAGACTTCCACCGGAATTTGCAACGGGCCGCGCGCCCGTTTTTTTATGCGTGAAAGAAACAATGTCAGACCTGATCGCCAAAACCGCGATGGACAAACGACTGGCCGATATCGTCCAGCCCCTGATCGAGGGGATGGGCTATGAACTGGTGCGTCTGCGCCTGATGTCGGGAAAGCACGCCGTCTTGCAAATCATGGCCGAACGCCCCGATGGCGGGATCGAGGTCGATGATTGTGCCAGGATATCAACCGCGTTGTCGGCATTGCTGGATGTCGAGGATCCAATCGAAGGCGAATACACGTTGGAGGTATCCTCGCCCGGCATCGACCGCCCGCTGACGCGCCTCAAGGATTTTGACGCCTGGGTTGGATACGAGGGCAAGCTGGAAACCTCTGAACTGATCGACGGGCGCAAACGCTTCAAGGGCATCATTCGCGGCAGCGAAGGCAGCGAAGTGCTGATCGACATCGCCGAGGGCACGATTGGCCTCCAGTTTGAATGGCTGACCGACGCAAAGCTGATCCTGACCGACGAACTGATCGCGGAAATGCTGAAGGCGCGCAAAGTTGCCGGTCTCAACGAAACCGAATTTGACGACATCGAAACCGAAGAAATCCCTGAAAAGGACATGACATGACCGTTACCAGTGCCAACAGGCTGGAGCTTTTGCAAATCGCAGACGCGGTTGCGCGGGAAAAACTGATCGACCCTGAACTGGTGATCGAAGCGATGGAAGAGAGTATGGCCAAGGCCGCCAAGTCCCGCTACGGGGCCGAACTGGACATCCGCGCCCATATCGACCGCAAATCGGGCGAATTGACGATGACCCGTCTGCGTCACGTGGTCGAGGAAGTGGAAAACCACTTTACCGAAATGACTCCGCACGAAGCGCGCGCGCATCTGGATAACCCGGAAGTTGGCGACACCATCGTTGACGAACTGCCGCCCATGGATTTTGGCCGGATCGCCGCGCAATCCGCCAAGCAGGTGATTCTGCAAAAAGTGCGCGAGGCCGAGCGTGCCCGCCAATACGCCGAATTCAAGGACCGCGTGGGCGAGATCATCAACGGCATCGTCAAACGGGTGGAATACGGCAACGTCATCGTCGATGTGGGCCGGGGCGAGGCGATCCTGCGTCGCGACCAGTTGGTCAACCGCGAAGGGTTCCGCACCGGGGACCGCGTGCGCGCCTATATCCGCGAAGTGCGTGAAGAAACCCGCGGCCCGCAAATCTTCCTGTCCCGCACCGCGCCTGAATTCATGGCCGAGCTGTTCAAGATGGAAGTGCCGGAAATCTATGATGGCATTATCGAAATCAAGGCCGTCGCCCGTGACCCCGGTTCGCGCGCCAAGATCGGCGTGATCTCGTATGACAACTCGATCGACCCGGTCGGGGCGTGCGTCGGCATGCGCGGCAGCCGCGTTCAGGCCGTCGTGAACGAACTTCAGGGCGAGAAAATCGACATCATCCCGTGGAACGACGACGCGCCGACCTTCCTTGTCAACGCCCTGCAACCCGCCGAGGTCGCCAAGGTCGTTCTCGACGAAGACGCCGAGCGGATCGAGGTTGTCGTGCCCGACGAACAGCTTTCGCTTGCCATCGGTCGTCGTGGTCAGAACGTGCGTCTGGCCAGCCAGTTGACCGGCTTTGACATTGATATTCTGACCGAGGCCGAGGAATCCCAGCGTCGTCAAGCGGAATTCGCCGAACGGTCGCAGATGTTCATGGAAACGATGAATGTCGACGAAGTGGTTGCGCAGCTTCTGGTGTCCGAAGGGTTCGCAACGCTGGAGGAAGTCGCCTATGTCGAGGCCGACGAACTGCTGGTGATCGAAGGGTTTGACGACAGCACAGCGGAAGAGTTGCAAGCCCGTGCGCGCGAATGCCTTGAAGAAATCCACGCCAAGGCGATCGAAAAGGCCCGTGAGATGGGTGTTGAACAAAGCCTGTTCGACTTTGAGGGCCTGACCCCTCAGATGTTCGTGGCCCTTGCCGAGGATGGGGTGAAGACGCTTGAGGATTTCGCCACTTGTGCCGATTGGGAACTTGCCGGAGGCTACACCACCGTTGATGGCGAACGCGTCAAGGATGATGGCGTTCTGGAAAAATTCGATATGGCGCTCGAGGAGGCGCAAGACCTGATCATGACCGCGCGAATTCAACTGGGCTGGGTGGATCCCGACGATCTGGTCAAAGACGACGCGCCCGAAACCGAAGACGAAACAGCAAAGGAAGAAGCCTGATTCTTCAGGCTTCGGATTGTGCCCGTGACACGCGGCGGCCGAAACAACCAAGGGAAAGGGTCCGAACGCCGGTGCATTGCCACCGGCGCGGTTCGCCCCTGTTCTAACCTGATCCGGTTCGCAATCGGGCCGGACGATACGGTCGTTCCCGATATCCGGGCCTGTCTGCCGGGGCGCGGCATCTGGGTTTCCGCAAACGCTCAGGCGCTCGCCAGGGCCGTTGCGAAGAATCTATTCGCGCGCGCGGCCCGTCGGAAAGTTGTTGTTCCCGAGGCGCTTCCTGTAACAACCGAGTCGTTGCTGGCGCGCAACCTCGTCAGTTTGCTTTCGCTCGCGCGAAAAAGCGGGGTGGCCAGTGCCGGGTTTGAAAAGGTCAAAGCGGCGGCCACCACCGATTCCGTTGCCGTTCTGCTACAGGCCGCGGACGGTTCGGAACGGCAATTGAACAAAATTCGCCCTCCCAAGGGCGAAAACACCTTGGTTTCCTGCCTTTTCGCGCACGAATTGGGTTTGGCATTCGGACGGGAAAGTGTGATACATGCCGCGCTTGGCGCTGGCGGTCTGAACGAACGTATAGTAGAGGAAGCCTCCAGGCTGGCGGGCTTTCGAAAAGCAGGCGCGCCAGGGCGGGCCAGGACCTCTGGCGGACGGCCGGAAACAGAAAGTGTTGAAGACGAATGAGCGATACCGACAACAAGACCGGAAAACCATTGGGCCTGCGCAGCGGCGGAGATCGCAGCCACGTGCGCCAGAGCTTTTCCCATGGGCGGACAAAATCCGTTGTCGTTGAAAAGAAACGCAAGCGCGTCGTGGTTCCCAAGCCCGGTGCTGCATCCGCTCAGTCGGCGGCACCCGGCGGCGCGAAAGGCCCCTCAGCCAAAGGTGGATCCAAACGCCCGGCAGGAATATCCGAAGCCGAAATGGAACGCCGCCTTGCAGCCGTAAAAGCCGGTAAGGCGCGCGAGGCTGAAGAAGCGAAAAAACGCGAGGCCGAATCTGAAAAGCGCGAGGCCGAGCGCAATGAGCGCCGCCGCGAAAAGGAAGACAAAGAGCGCGAACAACGCGAACGCGAAGATCGCGCAAAGCAAAAAGAGGAAGAAGAAAAGCAAGCAATCGCCGCCGCCAAAGCCGCCAGCGAGCAAGCCGCCGAAGCCCCGGCCTTCCCTCCCAAATCGGACGAGGCCCGCCCGGCAGGCGCAACAACGCGCGCCCCGGCGACACCCAAACGCGCCAAGGAAGAGCCCAAGAAACCCCAGCGCAGCAAAGGCAGCGATGATCGACGCCGCTCGGGCAAGCTGACAATCAATCAGGCGCTTTCGGGGCGCGAAGGCGGACGGCAACGTTCCGTCGCGGCGATGAAGCGCGCGCAGGAACGCGAACGCCGCAAGGCCATGGGCCAGACGCAGGAACACGAAAAGATCGTGCGTGACGTACAGGTCCCCGAAGCGATTACCGTGCAGGAACTTGCCAACCGCATGGCCGAAAGGGTCGCGGCAGTCGTGAAAACGCTGATGCAGAACGGCATCATGGCAACGCAGAACCAGACCATCGACGCCGACACCGCCCAATTGATTGTCGAGGAATTCGGCCACAAGGTCGTGCGTGTTTCCGATGCAGACGTCGAAGACGCCATCGATACGGTCGAAGACGCCGCGGGCGATCTGAAGACGCGTGCGCCGGTCATCACCATCATGGGCCATGTGGACCATGGCAAGACATCGCTGCTGGATGCCATTCGCAAGACCAACGTCGTCTCGGGCGAAGCGGGCGGCATTACCCAGCATATCGGCGCCTACCAGATCACGACCGACGGCGGTGCGCGCCTGACGTTCCTTGATACGCCGGGCCACGCGGCCTTTACCTCGATGCGCGCACGCGGCGCACAGGTGACCGACATCGTCGTTCTGGTCGTCGCCGCTGACGACAGCGTCATGCCGCAGACGATCGAAGCGATCGCCCATGCCAAGGCCGCGAAAGTGCCGATGATCGTTGCCATCAACAAGATCGACCGTCCGGGGGCCGACGCCAACAAGGTTCGCGCGGAACTCTTGCAGCATGAAGTCATCGTCGAACAAATGTCCGGCGACGTTCTGGATGTGGAGGTTTCGGCCATCACCGGTCAGGGGCTGGACACACTGCTTGAAAACATCGTGCTTCAGGCCGAGCTGCTCGAGATCACGGCCAACCCCGACCGCGACGCCGAAGGTGCGGTGATCGAGGCCAAGCTGGACACCGGTCGCGGCCCGGTTGCGACCGTTCTGGTTCAGAAAGGCACGCTCAACCGTGGTGACATTTTCGTCGTAGGCGAACAATGGGGCCGGGTTCGTGCGTTGCTCAACGATCAGGGCGAACGCGTCGACGCCGCTGGCCCGTCGACCCCGGTCGAGGTTCTGGGCCTGAATGGCACCCCTGAAGCGGGCGACGTTCTGAACGTCGTGGCGGATGAGGCAACGGCGCGCGAAATCGCCGATTACCGCCATCAGGTCGCCAAGGACAAGAAGGCCGCAGCCGGATCGGCAACCACGCTGGATCAGCTGTTGGCAAAGGCCAAGGCCGACGAAAACGTCTCGGAACTGCCAATACTGGTCAAATCCGACGTTCAAGGCTCGGCCGAAGCGATCACGCAGGCGATGGAAAAAGTCGGCAACGACGAGGTGCGCGTGCGCATCCTGCACTCCGGCGTCGGGGCCATCACCGAAAGCGACGTGACACTGGCCGAAGCCTCGGGTGCCCCGATCATTGGTTTCAACGTCCGTGCCAATGCGCCCGCGCGCGATGCGGCGCGTCAAAAAGGCGTCGAGATCCGCTATTATTCGGTCATTTACGACCTTGTTGACGACGTCAAACAGGCGGCAAGCGGCTTGTTGTCCGCCGAGATCAAGGAAACCTTCATCGGGTATGCCTCGATCAAGGAGGTTTTCAAGATCACGGGTGTTGGCAAAATCGCAGGGTGTACCGTGACCGAGGGCGTGGCCCGTCGCGACGCCGGTGTGCGTCTGTTGCGCGACAACGTGGTGATTCACCAAGGCAAACTCAAAACCCTCAAACGCTTCAAGGACGAGGTGAAAGAGGTTCAGGGTGGTCAGGAATGCGGCATGGCCTTTGAGAATTACGAGGATATCCGCGAAGGCGACGTGATCGAAATTTTCGAAACTGAAGAGATTGAACGTACTCTATGATGTATCTAAGGTGACGGTTAACGCCACCTGTCGAGTATGTTGGCCTTTAGTTTGCGAAGGATTTCATGGGCAAAGACACCTCTGCCAAGGCTGATCCTGAAAAAATGGCGCCCAGGTGGCTGGCCGAAATTCGATCCAGCAATGCTGATGGCGACCACATCGACCGGCCGCGCGGGTTTTATGTCAATTTTGACAAATTCGCAGCTGTGCATGTCGCGCGTGGCAGTAATCGCCTGATTGTCACGTTCGACAACCTGTCAGCCGTCAACGACGACAGCCTTCAACGCGAAGCCTGGGGCGACAAATTCTTCGGCCAAAACAATTGGTCGAGCCTTGGCATTTTGGCGTTTGACGCGAACTGGTACCGCGACGATGTGTTGTTTGACTACATGGAACGCTTGCGCGACGAGGGCTTTTTCAAGCGCTACAAGAACGTCGTCTTCACCGGCACCTCGATGGGGGGGTATGCCGCTTGTGCCTTCAGCAGCCTTTCGCCGGGATCGATCGTTCTGTCTTATTCACCGCAATCCACGTTGAAAAAGGAACTGGTGCCGTGGGAAACGCGGTTCGAAAAAGGCCGGAAACAAGACTGGACCGGGCGTTACGCGGACGCACCCGAGCATACAAGCCACGCAAAAGCGGTCTATCTTTGCTATGACCCCTACATGGAGGGTGACAAGATCCACGCCGGGCGGTTTTCCGGCGACAACATCGTTCACCTCCATTCCAATTACGTCGGCCACAAGAACGTGGTCTTTCTGCGCCGCGCCGAGATCCTGAAAGATGTCACCAGCCTTTGCGTTGAAAACAAGATGACGACGGGCCGGTTCAATGCGCTCTACCGTGCCCGGCGGATGATGCCGTGGTATTATTTCGGCCTGATGGACATGGCGCTGGAGCGTGGGCACCGGATTTTGACGAACCGGATCATTCAGGGGGCCGAGTCATTTTCCGGCAACCCAAGACTGGCCGGCATTCTGCGAAACCGGCGGCGAAAATTCTGGGAAGAACGAAAAGAAAAGCATTAAGGGGTCTTTCGTGACGGGGTGTTTTCTGGTTTCTCGCAATGACGGGCTTGGGGCGCGGCTTTTGCCCATCCTCAGCGCCATGCGGCTGGGCCACGAAATTGGCGTTCCCACGAAAATCCACTGGCCGATCCTTGTCGAGGGCACGCACAACACCGGCGAGTACGACTCGTTGTTTTCTGCTGAATTCATCGCAACACATTTCGTTTCCGACGCGGAATACAAAACGCTCAACGCGCGGGCGCAGTCGATTGAAATGGCGTTGCAAATGGAACCGGATGACCTGAAAAAAGCCGTCGACGCCGGAGAGATATTCGCGTTTTCCAACACGGTAAACAAAACGCGGCTGTTGTCCGAAGACGAGGAAACCGTCCGACACCAATACGGACGCGCCATTGCGCTGATCGGGTTTTCATTCGTTGTGCAAACCTACATGGAAAAGATCGACCGGGCGTTTTCCAGGAAACGCACGACCGCATACCATATCCGGCATGGCGATCTGACCCGCCATTACAAAACCCGCGGAAAACCTTGGGTTGCCAAGTACATTCCCAACGAAATGTACCTGGCCCATATGGCCGCGCATCAGGATGAAACTGACAAAGCTTGCATCATGTTCGGCGATTGCAGGGACTCGCTTGACTGGATCGCGGCGCGTCACCCCGCGCTCATGCGAATCGACGATCTTGTCGACCTCGCCGATGTCACGTCCCTTCAACGCGACTTTCTGGAACTTTACGCCATGTCCAGAACCGAAATGATCGTCGCCCCAAAGATGAGCGGCTTTTCCCAGATGGCCGCCGGGATCGGGGAAACACCCGTGCTCGACATCATGGAAGATCTTTCAGACACCCGGATCGACACGGCATTCTCTGCGCTTGCGAACCGCCTGACAAATGACCGCGAGAGCTTCACCAACGACGGAGACGCAGCGCAAAGCCTTGCGCACCTTGTTCCCTATCTTTGCGAGTTCGGCCGCAGTCGCAAAGCGGCCAGCCTGCTGAAACGAGAGATTGATCGCGGCAACAGCGTTCCGTTTCTTTACAGGCTCTGGGCCGATATTGCCTATGCGGCGAAGGATGCCGATCTGTTGGTCGATCTTTCATCCCGCAGCCGCGACGCCATGATCATGGAGCGCGGCGTAACCGCCGAGATCGACGCCATGACCGGATTGCTCGACCTGGCAAATCACAAACCCGACCAGGCCATACCGTTTCTGCGCCGCGCCGCCTGCCTGTCGCCCTTTGGCGCGCATACCCGAAATGCGATTACGGCACTTTGCTCGGATCGGTCCGTCGACCTTACGCACTTCTATCCCGTGGACCGGGATGTCTTGTTGGCCAGATTCATCACCAAGGGTAAGACACCAACCGGGCTTGCCGCGCTCGACATGCGCATGTTCGCCTGGGATCTGCGATATTTCCTGTTAGGCACGATGCAGCGAACGCTGACGATAAGCGGCATCGCCCGGAGAGGTCTGAGCACCATCGAAAAGGCGCGACAGTTTTGTTTGGGCCGCGATGATCGCGTGGCGACCGCGCTGAGCAGTTTTTGCACCCTGATCGAAGCCGAAATCGGCGACCCCGAGGCCGCGGTTGCAACCTCGCGCGATTTGGCGAACGCCCACCCTAAGGACCGGTTTATCGTTCAGCGACACGTCCTGAACCTGCGGTTGACGCGCGACATCAGGAATGGCGCGCAATTTGCTGAAAAACTTGTGGAAATTTCCCCGGAAGTGCCTTGTTACCACGCGCTTTTCGCAGACATTCTTTTTGAACAGCGTCGATTCGACGAGGCTCTTGCACACTATGAAATCGCCAACCCGGGGCCGGTCAATTACCCGGTTTTCGCCATGCGCCACGCCAGTCTTTTAAGGCGCCTCAAGCGGTTTGACGAAGCCGAGAAACTGGCGTTGGAATGTCTGGCTCAAACCGGATGGCTCGACCCGTATTTCGTCGAGCATGTCCGGGCCACGCTGACCTTTCGCACGCCTTTCGAATTATTGCCAAGGCTGGAAAAACTGGTAACCGAAGGCGGCACTTTGCGGCGTGTCCACACCGTTCTGGCGCAACTGAAATTCCGGCAAGGAGAAACGGAGCAGGCGCTGGAATATGCGCGCGTCGCCTCTGAAACAATGCCCAACAACGTGGACCTCCGGCTTTTCCAGATACGGATGCTGGCGGAACTCGGCCGCAACCGTGAAGCGCGCGACATGCTTGCGGGAACAGAGCTGCTGCCCCGACACGAAAACGCGGTCGCGGAAATCGAGCAGGTGCTTTCGTGAAACGCGGAGCACCCGGCTCCCGCGCGAAAGGGGCCGGTGGTGGATAGACAGCCCGATTTCCGTACGGCCGAACGACGTGATCCGGTCATTCGCGAGATTGCCAATGGAATTGTCGTGCCGATCCCCGCGGAGATCCGGACACCTCAGCCGCCCGAGACCGGCGTGCTGGACGCAGCGTTGGCGCATGTCGCAGAGAGCATCACCTGGCGTGGCGGCAATCGCTGGACATTTCCGCCACGCATTCCAGCGGAACACGAAATCCGGGCGCAGCCGGGGTCTTACATGTTCGCAGGCCTGCTTTACGGCCATTTCGGACATTTTCTGGTAGAAAGCACCGCCCGCCTGTGGGCGCTTGAAATGCTTGGCGGCAAGATAGACGGGATTGTCTTTGTGCCCAAGGTTCAGGTTCGGCTGGAGCGGGTATTGCAGAATTATCGCCCGTTTTTCGACCTTCTTGAAATCGGTACACCGATCGTCAACCTGCCCGAACCGACCCGTTTTGACCGGCTCTTTGTTCCTCAGCAGGGGTTCGGAATGTTCGGAATGATCCAGGGCCTGCCGGAATACCGCGATTTCATGCGTTCGCGGATGGCGGCGAGCGTCACGGGGGACGGAACCGAAAAACTTTATATCTCACGCTCGGATTTGCCGAAAAAGCGGGGTGGCCTGTTGGGCGAAAAGATCATTGAACAGTATCTGAAGGACGAGGGCTTTCGGATATTCCACCCGCAGAAACATTCGTTCCACGATCAACTGGCAGCGTATAAGTCGGCTGGAATGATCATATCGCCCGACGGCTCGCCGCTTCATATGGCAGCACTCGTGGCACGACCATCCACCAAAATCGCGGTCCTGGCGCGGCGCCCGAACATCGCATTGCAGTTCCGGGTTCAGTTTCGCGCCTTTTGCAATATCGAAAGTCTGATCATTGACGCCATTTCGCGCCACTGGATACCCAGTGATGCCGACCTGCCCGACCGGCTGTCCCACGGCGAACCTGATCTTGAACGCGTCTGCCACGACCTTGCCGCCGCCGGTTTCATCAAACCCGGCTCAAACTGGCAGGGTCTTGGCGATCCCGATCGCAAGAAACTGCTGCAAGACCTTGAGGCGCATCAGGGAACGAAATTCAAGGCTTATCCCCAAGTGCCCTCCTCTTGAAATGAACTCAGCACTTGGAACCCTCGGTTTCCGGCGGCAATCATCCCGATCAGGTATCTCAAGCTCAACGAACTTGATCAGGCGGATAATTGCGTGAATCAAATACCGGGTCTTCCCGAAAAACCCTAAAATCAACGCGTTGTAACCTGATTTGGTGCCGCTGAGAGGACTCGAACCTCCGACCCCATCATTACGAATGACGTGCTCTACCAGCTGAGCTACAGCGGCCACGCGGCGGTTGTTATCAAGGTTGCGCGTAAAGTGGTAGTCCAAAAATCATCAACTTTCCCCTTGCGGCTTTCGGCCGTAAATGTCCGGGATCACGTGGTCGTCACCCGCCGGATCGTCAGGGTCTTCGGGGTTCGCCGGATCCTGCGCGGGGTCGGGATCCGCAGAGTCCCCGGGAGAGCTTTCGGCTTCGTCCTCGGGGGCGCCGACGATCAGGGGCAACATGTCGGCGGTATTGCTGGCAATCTCGGGCCGGTTTTCGGGGGTCTTCCAAGCCAGGGTGTCGAAATGCCCGCAATTGTCGCAAACGGGTTGCCACGCGGGATGAACGGTCGCGCATGATGCACAGACCCACCCTGGCCCGCGCGAGGCATCCAGTGCTTTGGTCAGCCACCCGCGAACCACGTTGTCAGGCGCGCCCTGGCCACGCTCGGCCGCGGCCATGATCGTCAACGAGCGCGTCGTTGGCGCACTCTCGACCAGCGGCGCGATGGTGTTGTGCGCCCCTGAAAAATCCGTGGTCGCAATCAGCAGTTCGGCTTTCAGCATGACGGTTTCAGGGTCGTGCGTGTTTGACTTGAAAAGCGGTTGAAACCGCGCCAGCCGTTCGGTCGGGGTCTCGTCAGGGGCGATCTCGGCAAAAGCCGCGGCGAGATCGGGGTGCGGGGTCGCGGCCCACGCCTTTCTGATAACCTTGACCGCAGTTTTCGGTGCCCCGTTCAGAACGTGCATTTCAGCGGCAAGAACGGCGGCGGGGACAAGATCAGGCGACAGCCGGTTGGCCTGCAGGGCCGCCAGCCGCCCTTTTTCCATGTCGCCGTTTTCGATCATGTCCCGCGCCTCTGCCAGTGCCAGCACGGCATCCCGGCGGGTATGCACATCCTTCGTCAGCGCGCGTGTCTTCAACTTTGCGCTCAACGTTTCGCGCGCACCCTTCCAGTCTTCTTTTTCGGATTGCAGCGAAAACAGCAGATCAAGCGTTTTTTCGTGCCTCGGACGCAGCGCAAAGGCCTTTTCGGCCAGTTTGAGGGCGGTGTCGGTATCGCCCTCGGCCAGTTTCTGTTTCAAAATGCCCTGTACGGCCACAAACCGTGTCCGGTCATCGGCCAGAAGCTGTTTGTAATAGGTCTGCGCGCGTGTCGTTTCGCCGGACATTTCCGCCGCCTGCGCGCTGATCAACAGGGTCAGGTCAGGCCGGGCAAGGTACTTTTCCGCTTTCGCGGCCTTGGCCAGCGCCAGCCGTCCCTCGCCCGAGGCGAGCGCCATCAGCCCGTCGGCCAGCGCCTCGAATCCGCGGCGTTCGCGGTTGCGGTCGAAATAGCGTGAAATCGCCGTTTCGTCCCCGTTGAAGAACCGAAACACCGCAACGGCCAGACCCGCCAGTCGAAAGGCGATCCAGCCCGCGCCAAGAACCACCAGCACCGCAACCAGCCCGGCAAGTGGTGTCACCGTGAACTCTGTCGCGGCGATGGTGATCGTGATCGAGCCCCCGGCTTCGATGACGTAGGTCGTTGCGAAGGTCATCACAGCGACCAGCGCAACAAAGAAAACAATTTTGACCAGCGACCAGACCATGACCCGCTATCCTTTCACTGATCGTTTAGATTGGCGGAGAATTCGTCCAGTGCGGCCTGAACGTCCAGACGTAAGCCTGCTTTTGTCAACCAGTCGTTCATGGCAGCCACCCCCGGTTCGGGCAAAGTCGCGACAAGGTCGACCGCCGCCTGCAGGTTGCCGCGATCAAGCTCGGCCTCGGCGCGGGACAGGATGGCGTCGGGATCGTCACCGTCCTTTTCGTCCAGCGACCGCGCGCCGATCTGACTTTTCAGGAACGCCCCGAGGCGCTGTCCGAAGCTGGCGTTTTCATCTGGTATCAACGACGCTTTCAGCGCCTTTCGCGCGGCGGCCGGAAACGCGCTGCGCAACGTGGCCATCGAGACAACGCCCTCGGCCGCACTTTTGCCCAGCGCTTCGGGAACGGCGATGTCGTGCGTCGCCGTTATGTCGGCCAGAGCGCCAAGATAGCTTTTGCCCCCCTCCACCGCAGCACGAAGCCGCGCGCGCGCAACCGCAAGGTCGATCTGTTTGGCAGCTGTTTTGGCACTGGTGGCAAGTTCCTGAACTTTCGCGCGCGCCGCTGCGAACCCTTCGCTTGTGCGCGAGGACACATCATCGATCCGGCGGGAAAGATCGTCAGCCCTGGAAATCTGCGCGGCAACCTCGGATTTCAGCGATTCGATTTCGCCGCCGTAACGTGTCAGCAGTTCGGACGCGGACTGACCCAGATCAGCACCCGCTTCGCCGAGTGTTTCAGCGACACCCTGCTTTGAGGTCTCCAGCGAACCGAGTGCTGACGAAAGCTGCTGCTCGGCCTTGTCAACGCGTGCTGTCAGTGACGACATTTCATCCTTGAGCGCGCCGGTCAGCGCATCAAGATCACTGCGAATCGTCGCCAGATCGATGCCCGGATTATCCGTTTCAACCGTGGCCACGCGGTTTTCCAAATCGGCAACACGGCTGTCCATCGACTTGATCAACGCAACCGATTTCGCGTTGTCGTCTTGAGGTGCCGGCAATGTTTTCAGAGCAATTCCATAGCCGATCACCCCGGCGGCAACCGATCCCAACGCAAACCCGGCGATCACCAGCAAGGGGCTGATCGAGCGCGCAACCGGTTCTGCGACCACAGGCTTTTGCCGCACGGGGTCGGGCCGGGGTTCTTCCTTTTCCGGCTTGGGCGGTGCGGCTTTCGCAAGAGGTTCCGAACCCTTCGCAGGATCCGTTTTCTTATTCTCTTTGATCACTTTCGCCTGGATGACGTCGGGTTTGGCAGGGGTCTTGCGCGCCTTGGGCTGGGGCGCGGGTTCCAGAACCTCCTGTTTCGGCGCGCTGGACACGCGCTGTGCGCCTGTGCTTTTCTGATTTCTTTTTTGCGTTGCTGATTTGGTCGGCTTCGCGCCGCCTTTCGCCGAAGGTGTCTTGTTCGTTGCCACTTTCTTTTTCAACCTCCCAGACCAAAGACGCCCGGCCCAAACCACCCGCGCTGTTTTCAAGATAGGTCAGGCACTGACCCCTCACAAGGGACAAGAAGCCACGTCAGATGAGATCTTCAATCTCGTCGCTGACAGACCCGGCGTCGGGTCGTTTCGCGATCTTCACGTCTTGAAATCCATGCGCGCCAAGTGCGCGCGCAACATTTGAGCTGATGCAGACCGCCGTTGTCCGTTGAATTGCCATGCCCGTGGTGCGGGCCGTCATCACTTTGGCGGTTCGTGGCGAAAACAGGGGCAGGATCACCCTGTTTTCGCTGACCAATGCGTCGGTCGCAGCGGTCGACAATTCGCACGCGGCCTGCCGGTAGACAATTGCAGCCCGTGCGTCCAGACCGGCACGGCGGAGCGCACCGATAATGTCCCCTGTTGAATGCTCACCCCGAACATGCAGACATGCCGCATCAGGCCCCGCGGTCGCAAAACCTGCAAGTTTGACAAGGTCTCCTGCCCCGCCGGCAGCCGAAATCGCTGTCATCCCGGAGGCACGGGCAAGGTCGGCCGTTCGGTCGCCAACGCAGAGCGCGGGAATATCCCGCCGTGCGCTCAGATCGCAAAACACGCGAACGCCATTGCCCGAGGTAAACAAGAGCCGCCCGACGCCTGAGAGGTCAACCGACCGGGCGGTTGGTTCGATCCGCAGGAGCGGTGCCTTTACGATCCTGATCCTCGCCCCGAACAACCGGCGCAATTCCCGGCCATAGTCGCGCGATTGCGCGGCCGGTCGGGTCAGGATCACAAGAGGGGCGGGATTGCCTGACATGGAAACAGGTGTTACCCCCGCCTCGCGAAGGTGGCAAGAAAATGCGGCAATGAACGGCAATTTGACCATTCTGGGAATTGAAAGCAGTTGTGACGACACTGCTGCTGCGGTGGTGCGCCAGACACACGACCGCGCGCCCGTCGTCCTGTCATCGGTCGTTTTTGGCCAGACCGAGCTTCACCGGGATTTCGGAGGGGTGGTGCCGGAAATTGCCGCCCGCGCCCATGCCGAGAAGCTGGACCATTGCGTTGAAGCCGCACTTCTGAACGCCAACGTGGCCCTGAATGACATCGATGCGATCGCTGTGACCGCCGGGCCGGGCCTGATCGGTGGGGTCATTTCCGGCGTCATGTGCGCCAAGGGTTTGTCGGCGGGTTCGGGCATTCCGCTTGTGGGGGTCAACCATCTGGCCGGTCACGCACTTACGCCGCGTCTGACCGACCAGATCGCCTACCCCTACCTGATGCTGTTGGTTTCCGGCGGGCATTGCCAGTTCCTGATTGTACGGGGTTTTGACGAATTCGTCCGCATTGGCGGCACGATTGACGACGCCCCGGGCGAGGCTTTTGACAAGACCGCCCACTTGTTGGGACTTGAACAGCCCGGTGGCCCCGCGGTCGAGCGCGCGGCGCAGAAAGGCGATCCCGGTCGGTTCGCCTTTCCGCGACCCCTCCTGGATCGCGCGACCTGCGACATGTCCTTTTCCGGCCTCAAATCAGCGCTTCGCCGCGCGCGCGATGAACTTGTTGCGGCTCAGGACGGCCTTGGGCCGCAAGACGTTGCCGACCTGTCGGCAGGGTTTCAGGCGGCCTTGACCGATGTTCTGGTGCAAAAATCAATTCGCGCGATGCGTGCTTTCATGGCGGGCGGGGCGGGCAAGGTGCCGACATTCGCCGTTGCCGGGGGGGTTGCTGCCAACAGTCAGATCCGCGCCGCCCTGACGCAGGCCTGCAATGACGAGGGTCTTGATTTCCTGGCGCCGCCGGTGGCCTACTGCACCGACAATGCCGCCATGATCGCATGGGCCGGGCTGGAACGGTTCCGCGCGGGGCTGACCGATGATTTCAGCCTCAGGGCGCGCCCGCGCTGGCCGTTGGATCAAGCCAGCAAACCAATGCTGGGTTCCGGCAAGAAAGGCGCGAAAGCATGAACGCGATCACAATTGCCGGCGCAGGTGCCTTTGGAACGGCGCTGGCAGTCGCGCTGGCGCGGCGCCATGACGGGGTCCGCCTGTGGGCGCGCGATCCGGCGGCAGCCAGAGCGATGCAATCGACACGAACCAATCAGCCATATCTGGGGTCCGCACCCTTTCCCGATGGGCTGCTGGTCTCGTCGCGGCGGGACATCATGACAACCGCTGATCTTTTGCTGCTTGCGGTACCAACACAAAACCTGCGCGGGTTCCTTGAGACGTTTCAGCCAACGCTTCAGGGCAAGACCTGTGTGCTCTGCTGCAAGGGAATTGAACAGGAAACCGGGCAATTGCCCAGCCAGATCGTGAACGATGTTCTGCCCGGTTCCCCGGTTGCCGTTCTGACCGGACCGGGGTTTGCCGCCGAGATCGCACAAGCTCTGCCGACCGCCCTGACCCTTGCCGCGGACCACGATACCGGCGCGGCTTTGCAGGAACGGCTATCGACCGACACGCTGCGGCTTTACCTGTCAACGGACCCGACCGGCGCTCAACTGGGAGGCGCGCTCAAGAACGTGGTCGCCATTGCTTGCGGCATCGCCGTCGGCGCGGGGCTGGGCGAAAGCGCACGCGCGGCCCTCATGACACGCGGCTATGCCGAGATGAGCCGCCTTGCCATCAGCATGGGCGCGCAACAGGAAACGCTTGCGGGCCTTAGCGGGCTTGGTGATCTGGCGCTAACCTGCACATCCCTGTTATCGCGCAACTATTCGCTGGGGCACACGCTTGGACAAGGGGGGCAAAAGGCGGTCGGGAAAACCTTTGAAGGTGTGGCGACGGCCCGCGCGACCGTATCGCTTGCCCGGAAATTCGGGGTCGAAATGCCGATCGTCGCCATCGTCAGCGCCGTTCTGGAAGGCGAGTTGACCATCGCGCAGGCAACGATCGCCCTGCTCTCGCGTCCGCTTAAATCCGAAATGTGAAAGGAAAACCCGATGGCCTATTGGTTGTTCAAATCCGAAGTTTCAACCTGGAGCTGGCAAGATCAGGTTGCCAAGGGCGCCATCGGCGAGGAATGGGACGGCGTGCGCAATTATCAGGCGCGCAACAACATGCGCCTGATGAAAATCGGCGACAAGGGTTTCTTCTATCTGTCCCAAAAGGAAAAATGCGTTGTTGGCATTGTCGAAGTGTGTGCGCTTGCCCACCCCGACAGCACAACGGATGACGCGCGTTGGGAATGCGTCGATATCCGCGCGGTTCGCGATGTGCCGAACCCTGTAACGCTGGCGATGTGCAAGAGTGACGAGCGGCTTGCCGGCATGGTGCTGGTCAACAACACGCGCCTGTCCGTTCAGCCCGTCAGTGCCCACGAGTGGCAGGTTGTGTGCGAGCTTGGCGGATTGTGAACCGCGTTCTCATACCAACCCGCCAATGACCAACCCAAGACCGAGGGGC